>NZ_JBXGGI010000134.1:0-11027 GCF_056854775.1 Mannheimia sp. | reverse complement strand
GCGTTTCTGCAAAAACATTAAATGAGCAGAAATTTATTAATTATAATGCGAGAGCAGTTCAGTTAGACCAGCAGCAAGCGGCTCGTAAACGTGATCCAAATTTACCGCCCCCACCGCCAAATCCAAATGGCGTAACGAATTACTTGAATAAAGTATTAAATCAAACCAAAGTAAATCAAGCGGTTGAACGTTGGTATGAATATAATGCAGATTTAACTCGTGCAAGCCAAAAATATGGTGTACAAAAAGAGTATATTCTGGCACTTTGGGGAATGGAGAGCAGCTTCGGGCGTAATCAAGGCGATTTTGATGTACTTTCGGTATTAGCTACTCTTGCTTTTGATGGTCGCCGTGAAAAGCTCTTCACACAAGAGTTCGTAAATGCAATGAAAATGCTTAATGATGGTACGATTAAACGCTATGAATTGCTTGGTTCTTGGGCTGGTGCAATGGGACAAACCCAATTTATGCCAACTTCCTATTTAACCTATGCGGCTGATGGCAACAATGACGGCAAAAAAGATATTTGGGAGAATGAAGCCGATGCTTTTGCTTCTATTGCAAATTATCTTTCCACCGTTGGTTGGGATAAGCAATTACCTTGGGGAGTGGAAGTGAATTTATCCGCTCCAATGGATTTAAGTTTTTCAGGCATTGAAGCCAATAAGGTAAGAACCTTAGCTGAATGGCAGTCATTAGGTGTGTATCTTGCGTACCCTAATGATCAAGAAGTGGCAAAAATGGCTCGCTTAAATGGTAAAAAAGTCTGGTTAATCCGCCCGGATAAAGAGGCAGGCAGAGCATTTTTGGTGTCTAGTAATTTCCGTACCTTAATGGATTGGAACAAATCGAATAATTTTGGTATTAGTATCGGTAAATTTGCAGATAGAATTTTAGTATCAGTTGGTCAATAGTACATTTAGAGGGCATAGCACATTTTTTACTATGCCTTTTTACTTATGATTATGCTTTTTTTCTTCTCGCCTTCTCTTAAAAAAATCGCTTATCTTTTGGCTACATTCCTTCCCTAGCACGTTGCCTTGTATTTCTAAAAAATGGTTCATTTTATAATCTTCAAATAGATGATAACGTGAGCCTACTGCACCTGTTTTATAATCACTTGCACCAAACACCAACCGACCAATTCTGCTATGTAAAATCGCCCCTGCACACATTGGACAGGGTTCAAGTGTTACATAGAGCGTACAATCCAATAGTCGATAATTACCAATCATTTGCCCTGCTTGGCGGATAGCTTGCATTTCAGCGTGAGCAGAGGGATCAGATAATTGAATCGTTTGATTCCAACCTTTTCCAATGATATTTTGATTTTTATCGACTAACACCGCCCCTACTGGTATTTCGCCTTTTGCTTCAGCTAAATCAGCTAAATCTAAAGCGTATTGCATAAAGGCAATATCTTGTTCGGAAATTTCTGTTGAACAAGAAATTTGATTAGGTTTTATAAACATAGTTGCAAAAAAATATAGAAAAAAGACCGCTTGTAAAATAGTGTAATATGAAAAATGCCCTATTGACTAGGGCATTTTGTTAATTAATCACGGCGACCACGCTTTTCGCTAAAGCGTTTTTCTTTAAAGCCACCTTTACGGTCTTTACTAAAACCGCCATCACGGCGACCGCCTCTATCATTGCGATCACGACGCTCACCTTTGCCACGACCACCATCAAACGGGCTAGCATTGCTTGCACTGTTTGCCGGTCCTAATAAGCTCATTTGCATTGGTTTACTTAACACACGAGCTTTACTAGCAAAGTGTTGCACTAAATTTTTTGGCATACCTTGTGGTAATTCAATAGTCGAGTAGGTATCGTGTAACTTGATATGCCCGATATAACGGCTGCTGATATCGCCTTCATTTGCAATCGCACATACGATATGGCGTACTTCCACTCCATCTTCACGACCAAGTTCGATACGATATAAATCCATTGCCATACCGCTACCTTGACGTTCCTCACGACCAGTTCTACGGTCGTTTCTGTCATTACGATCACGTCCACGATCTGAGCGAGCGGCACGAACGACAGGGTCCGGTGGAAGAATGAGTTTTTGTTTTTCTTGCAATAACATCATCATTGCTGCTGCTAATTCTTCGTGATCTTGGTCTGCTGTGAATAAATCTTCCAGTAACTCACGATATTTTTCTAAATCGTGATGTTCTAATTGTTTAGAAATACGGGCTTTGAATTTCTCACGGCGTTTTTCCATTAATACTTCGTGGTTTGGAATTGCCACTTCATTAATTGGTTTTTTGATTAGGTTTTCAATGTTGCGTAATAAACGACGTTCACGAGGCTCAACAAATAATAATGCACGACCTGAACGACCGGCACGACCGGTACGACCGATACGGTGAACGTAAGACTCTTCTTCAAGTGGAATATCGTAGTTGATAACTAAACTAATGCGTTCAATATCAATACCACGGGCAGCAACATCAGTTGCAACTAAAATGTCTAAACGACCTGAACGAAGTTTTTCTAAAGTTTGCTCACGGGCTTGTTGAGTCATATCGCCGTTTAAGGCAGCGGTACGGTAGCCGTTGCGTTCACATAATTCGGTAATGTCGATAGTGCCTGTTTTGGTACGGGTAAAGATAATTGCCGCATCAAACTCTTCCACTTCTAAGAAACGTAATAACGCATCATTTTTGCGGAAACCGTTTACTAACCAGTAACTTTGCTCGATATCCGGAGCAGAGCGTTCAGTCGCTTTAATTTTAACCTCTTGCGGATCTTTCATAAAGCGGCGGGTAATACGACGAATCGGCTCTGGCATTGTTGCTGAGAATAGGGCAGTTTGGTGATCTTCCGGTAATTCAGCCATTATGGTTTCAACATCGTCAATAAAGCCCATACGGAGCATTTCATCCGCTTCGTCTAATACGATAAATTTCAATTCAGATAAATCTAACGTGCCACGACGAATATGATCAAGAATACGCCCTGGCGTTCCTACAACAACTTGTGAGCCTTGTTTTAATGCGCGAAGTTGAATGTCGTAACGTTGTCCACCATAAATAGTAACTACACGAGTACCTTTGAGATTTTTCGCAAATTGTTCACAGGCGTCAGCCACTTGGATTGCCAATTCACGAGTAGGTGCCATCACTAACATTTGTGGATGGCGTTGTGTTGGATCGATTTGAGCTAATAGAGGTAAAGAGAACGCTGCTGTTTTTCCACTTCCGGTTTGTGCCATTCCAAGCACATCTCGACCGGCTAATAAATGAGGGATACATTCTTGTTGGATTGGTGAAGGGTTTACAAAGCCCATATCGTTCACAGCATCAAGAATAGATTGAGGTAAGCCTAAGTCGGCAAAGGTTAAAGATTCAGTTGTCATAAAAAACCATTTAGTTGGGAATGGCAGAGAACAGAAAATAAAGGCTATTTCCTGTTGCCGCATTCAATAAAAAAATTATATTGTTGAGATTAGGAAGAAACGAAATAACAAAGCGTAATGCTCTAAAAATCCCCTGAGTATAAGCGGTTATTTTTGTAAGTTTTTTTGCAAAATTAACCGCTTGTCTGTCCTATTTCCCTATTCAACAATGGGAGATGTTTGAGTCATACCACGAATTTGTGATAGTTCAAACAGGGCAAAACGATACTCAACGAAGTTAAACACTTGATTTGCTAAAGCAAGGCGGAAAAGGCTGATTGCCTCATCTTTATGATCTAATTTGAGTTGTTGTTTTGCTAAATAGAAATACGTTTCTGTTAGTATTTCCGCATATTGCGAGCTATTTTCTTTAGCTTCACTATCCATTATAGCACGAAGTTGAGCTAAATTTAGCTTGCCTAAAAAATAATTTACAATATTTGTTCCCCAATAATCGGGAGAAAGGGCATTAGCTCTTTTTTGTAAATTATTTTTAGCCTCTGTTGGCGTAAGTTCCAGCTCATTAAAATAGAGCCATAACACGCGATAAGGGTCTTTTTTATCTTCTTCGTAAAAACGTAATAAATCACGCTGAGCTTCAGAATAACGACCACTATAATAGAATGCCAAACCACGATTTAGATAAGTATAACTATATTCGTTATCTAACTCTAATACGGCATTAAAGGCATCAATTGAGCTGTCGTAATCGCCTTCAAGTAGAAGGTATAATCCCATATAGTTATAAGCTGCTGCCATTCGTTGATTAATCGAAATCGCTTGAGCAAAATCATAACGGGCTAGAGACCACAATCCCAAGCTATCGTAAATAACCCCTCTTTCAAAATAGAGGTCTGCTTGTTCAGAGGGCGTTAATGGTGCTTCTTCCAATACTTGGCTGAGCCTTACCATCATTGCTTCTTGTTCAAAACGAAGTTGGGGATTAAGCTCTGCTAATGCTAAGTTCTTTATTGAGACTAAATCAGAATAACGACCAGTGCAACCTGTTAGCACGAGAACAGAAACTAAATTAAGTAAAAAGAAACGGATTCGAAACAACTTAAACAGTTGTACCATCACTGCCTATCCTTATTAAGGAACACTAAAAAACTGAATAACGGATAGTATTGTATCCGTTATTCGCCTTTATAATCCAGAACTAGATATTTTCTTGTTCTGTTGCTACAACCTCTTCAGATACAGTTTCTTCTGCATTCACTTCTGAATTTGTGTTGTTAAGATCTTTCATTGTTAAGCGGATGCGTCCTTGACGGTCGATCTCTACCACCTTCACCTGTACTTCTTGACCAACTTGCAGGTAATCCGCTACACGCTCTACACGCTCGTTAGTAATTTGTGAAATGTGAACTAAACCCTCTTTACCGCCTAAGATTGACACAAATGCACCGAAATCAACAACACGGGTTACTTTACCGTTGTAGATTTGGTTTACTTCCACTTCTGCTACAATTTCTTCGATACGAGCCATTACTGCTTTCGCTGCGTTGCCGTCAGTTGCGGCAATTTTCACTGTACCGTCATCATCAATATCAATTGAAGTATTGGTTTCTTCGGTTAATGCACGGATAGTTGCACCACCTTTACCAATCACATCTTTGATTTTCTTCGGATCGATCTTCATCGTGTGAATACGTGGAGCGTAGTCAGAAATATCTGAGCGTGGAGCAGGAATTGCTTGTTCCATTACGCTTAAAATGTGCATACGAGCACCTTTTGCTTGGTTTAAGGCAATTTGCATAATTTCAGGCGTGATACCTTCAATTTTAATATCCATTTGTAGTGCCGTAACACCATTGCGAGTACCGGCTACTTTGAAGTCCATATCGCCTAAGTGGTCTTCATCACCTAAGATATCTGAAAGAACCACGAATTTATCATCTTCTTTCACTAAGCCCATTGCGATACCTGCAACAGCTGCTTTAATTGGCACGCCAGCATCCATTAACGCAAGAGATGCACCACAAACAGATGCCATTGAAGATGAACCGTTTGATTCAGTGATTTCAGAAACTACACGTACTACATACGGGAACTCTTCAGCGGTTGGCATTACCGCTAACACACCACGTTTTGCTAAACGACCGTGCCCGATTTCACGGCGTTTTGGTGAACCGATACGACCTGTTTCACCCACAGAGAATGGAGGGAAGTTGTAGTGGAATAAGAAACGGTCTGATTTTTCACCCGTTAATTCATCGATGATTTGAGCATCGCGTTCTGTACCAAGCGTTGCAACCGCTAATGCTTGCGTTTCGCCACGAGTGAAGATTGCAGAACCGTGAGTACGAGGTAATACGCCTGTACAAATATCTAACGCACGTACAGTATCTACCGTACGACCATCAATACGTGGTTCGCCTGCAATAATACGGCTACGCACTACAGAACTTTCTAATGAAGTAATAATATCAACGATAGCACCTTCGCTCACTGTTTCATCCTCAGCCGTTAATTGAGCTATTACTTCCGCTTTAATTGCATCAATTTGCTCGTAACGAGCTTGTTTTTCAGTAATACGATAAGCATCGCCAATACGGCTTTCTGCTAAGGCTTTCACTTTATTGATTAAATCAGTATTTGGTTGTGGAGCAACCCAATCCCAACGTGGTTTACCGGCTTCTTTTACGAATTCTTTGATGTTCTCAATCACCACTTGTTGTTGCTGATGGCCGAATACTACTGCTGAAAGCATTTGCTCCTCAGTTAAAATATCTGCTTCAGATTCCACCATTAATACGGCTTTATCTGTACCTGCCACCACTAAATCTAAACGGCTAACTTTTTGTTCTGAAGTAGTTGGGTTTAATACGAATTGATCATTGATGAAACCGACACGAGCTGCACCGATTGGGCCGTTAAATGGCACTCCTGATAATGATAATGCTGCTGATGCACCAATCATTGCCACTAAGTCCGGGCTGATTTGTGGGTTTACCGAAACCACAGTTGCAATTACTTGGATTTCATTGAAGAAACCTTCAGGGAACAAAGGGCGAACAGGGCGGTCGATTAAACGAGCAACTAAAGTTTCGCCTTCAGATGGACGACCTTCACGTTTGAAGAAACCACCCGGGATGCGACCTGCCGCGTAAGTACGCTCTTGGTAATCTACTGTTAATGGGAAGAAATCTTGACCTTCTTTCACATCTTTTTTTGCTACAACGGTAACAAATACGGTTGTATCGTCCATACTTGCCATTACTGCCGCCGTTGCTTGGCGTGCGATAGCACCTGTTTCTAATGTTACGGTATGCTGACCGTATTTAAATTGTTTAACAATTGGAGTCATTCTGTTTTCCTTTTTAAGAATTTACTATTATTTTCGTTTTATTTTTCTAAATTGCGACTAGCAAAAAAACTCTCAAACACTAAAAGAATTTTTGATAGCCGCCTCTCAATATAAAAAATAAAACTTGTCTATTGTACAGAAGTTTTCATAAAAAATCGCCTGTTTTTTGCTTATGCAAGCGGTTATTTTTTGATGATTTTTTGCAAAATGATAAACAAAAATGACCGCTTGCGTTTCAAGCTAGACTAAAATCGTTAAATCGTAGAAAATAACGCTCATTTTTCCAATAAGAATAAATCAGAAATGACGACTGAAATCAATTACGAAGGCATTGAGCAGATGCCGATTAAGCGTTTTACCGAAGACGCTTACCTCAATTATTCAATGTATGTAATTATGGACAGGGCATTGCCGTTTATCGGTGATGGCTTAAAACCTGTGCAACGCCGTATCATCTATGCAATGTCGGAATTAGGCTTAAACGCCTCGGCAAAATATAAAAAATCCGCTAGAACGGTGGGGGATGTGTTAGGTAAATTCCATCCACACGGCGACAGTGCTTGTTATGAAGCAATGGTGTTAATGGCTCAGCCGTTCTCTTACCGCTATCCATTGGTTGATGGGCAAGGGAACTGGGGGGCACCGGACGACCCGAAATCCTTCGCCGCAATGCGTTATACCGAATCCAAACTGTCTAAAATTGCAGAAGTCTTGCTAGGGGAGTTAGGACAAGGCACAGTAGATTATCAGCCAAATTTTGATGGCTCGATTGAAGAACCCAAATATCTGCCTGCCCGTTTGCCGCATATTTTGCTGAACGGCACAATGGGGATTGCGGTTGGCATGGCAACGGATATTCCGCCACATAATATCAATGAACTTGCTGATGCAAGCGTAATGCTATTGGATAATCCGAAAGCCACATTAGATGACATTCTGACTGTGGTACAAGGGCCGGATTACCCAACTGAGGCAGAAATTATCACGCCAAAAGCAGAAATTGCGAAAATGTATGAGCAAGGTCGTGGCTCAACTAAAATGCGTGCGGTGTGGAAAAAAGAAGAGGGCGAAATTGTGATTTCCGCTTTACCACACCAAGCCTCGCCATCAAAGATTATTGAGCAAATTGCCACTCAAATGCGGAATAAAAAATTACCGATGGTGGATGATATTCGTGATGAATCTGACCACGAAAACCCAATCCGTTTGGTAATTGTGCCACGCTCAAATCGCATTGATTTTGATGCTTTAATGGATCATCTTTTTGCCACGACCGATCTGGAAAAAAGTTATCGAGTCAATATGAATATGATTGGCTTAGACGGCAAGCCGGCAGTAAAAAATTTACTGACGATTTTAACGGAATGGCTCACATTCCGCCGCACAACAGTCACTCGCCGCTTAAATTATCGTTTGGATAAAATTTTAAGCCGTTTGCATATTTTAGACGGCTTGATGATCGCCTTTTTGAATATTGATGAAGTGATTGAGATTATCCGCAACGAAGATGAACCAAAAGCGGAATTAATGGCACGTTTCAATTTAACCGATATTCAAGCGGAAGCGATTTTAAACCTCCGCTTACGTCACTTGGCAAAATTGGAAGAACACCAATTACAAGCGGAAAAATCAGAGCTTGAAAAAGAGCGTGATGAACTGCAGCTGATTTTAGGCTCGGAACGCCGCTTGAACAGCTTAATCAAAAAAGAGATTCAGGCAGATGCGAAAACCTTCGCCAGCCCTCGTCGTTCGCCATTAGTGGAGCGTGCGGAATCGAAAGCGATTGCCGAAAGCGATTTAACCCCAACTGAAGATGTCACGGTGATCCTCTCGGAAAAAGGCTGGGTACGTTGTGCCAAAGGTCACGATATTGAGGTGGAAGGCTTAAGCTACCGCGCTGGAGATGGGTATCTCGCCCACGCACGAGGCAGAAGTAATCAACCGGTGGTCTTTTTAGACAGTACAGGGCGAGCTTATGCGTTAGATCCGTCTTCATTACCCTCGGCACGTTCACAAGGCGAACCACTGACAGGCAAAATCACCTTACCTGAAGGGGCAACCATTCAGCAAGTGCTAATGGCAAATTCAGATACCAAAGTGATAATGGCATCGGATTCGGGCTACGGCTTTATTTGTACCTTTGAAGATTTGGTGTCTCGCAACAAAGCGGGGAAAGCGGTCATTTCTTTAACAGAAAATGCAAAAGTGCTGCCACCGCAATTATTGGAAAATGATGAAAATTTATCGCTTGTGGCGATGAGTAATGTCGGCAGAATGTTGGTGTTCCCGGTTAGCGAATTACCTGAATTATCGAAAGGTAAAGGCAATAAAATCATCAATATTTCCGCAGCAGCGGCAAAATCAGGTGATGAATATTTGGCTCGCTTATTGGTTATCAAGCCGACACAATCTCTCGTGTTTGTTTCCGGTAAACGCAAAATTACGCTCAAACCAAGCGATATCGACAACTACCGCGGCGAACGTGCAAGAAAAGGATCGCAATTAGTGAGGGGATTAAGTACTAATTCTACGGTGGAGATTGTAGAGTAGCTTCTACGAAGCTAAAAAATCCTCTAATCGTTTATATTTAAAACACAAGCGGTCGGTTTTGCAAAAAATTCTGCAAAACCGACCGCTTGAACGTTTTAATTAGGCAATTTTCTCTACTTTCGCAGGAATTCCATTCCGCACTGCCGAGCCACATACCCAATCGAGCATTGGGGATTTCACCGTTCTGGTATGATCCACAATCGCTAAATCATTCAGGTTAATCCCTTTTTGAATCATCGGGTGAGCCGGTACTTCCACACCGTTAATCGAGTAGGCAGTTGCCCCGTGTTGCTTATGCCCATAACCGTGTTCAATCGCAATCGTACCTCGTGCTAAACCGTCCAGCACCATAATTTGTACGTTCAGGCTGGCAGCCGGAGTGCTTAACTTAACTGAATCGCCATGCTTAATCCCCCGTTCTTTGGCATCTTCGCTGTGCATTGCCACAATACCTTCAGGCTTGATCGAGAGCAGTCGCAACTGCGGAATCACGCTACTCATAATGTTCGATTTAAACGAAATCAGCTTGAAGCCCCATTCCGCTTGTGGATAGTGCTGTTCGAGGGTGGAGCCGTCCGCAAAACGAGGTGGCATATAGCTCGGGCAGCCGAGATAACGCTCGCCGTTGCTGTGGTGGCGGGCTTTTGAGACGGTTTCGTTCCAAATCTGCAAGCAGTTTTTCCATTGGAATGCCATATTCTCCTCTTTCCAAGCAGACTCGTGCGGAGCAAAACGACCGCCTTTGCAATAGACATTCGCCACTTTCAGTACTTCTTCGGCTTTCAGCGTCTGTTGCAAGGTCGGCATCAAGCGTTGCACGCCGGTTAAAAGCAGATCTTGCTCGGTGGCATCGGGGGCCGGTTTTTCGCCGACAAACGCCACGTTCGCCGCTGCACGCAGGAAGTAATCTTCCGAACGGTTGAGCGGATAGGTGTTGCCGTCAAGGTCGGCAATAGCATTCTCGCCGAAGCCCGGCAAGCCCATTTTCTTCGCCACGGCAATCACAAAGGCTTCCATACAAACGGTGTCGCCCTCGGCGGTTTTGGCATTTTTAGACGGCACAATCGGGTGGCGAGCGGTGCTGGCTCGGGTCGGCACACCGCCCCAAGGCGTTGAAAAGCCCCAACTCTCGAAGTTGTGCGTATCCGGCACGATGTAGTCCGCAAGGGCAGTAGTTTCGTTCATAAAGGCATCAATCGCCACAAAGAGCGGTAGGATTTTCGGATCTTTTAACTGCTCCACCGCCAAGGCATTCATCGCCCCCAAGCCATAAACCGGGTTGGTCATATGGCTGATCCACGCCTTCGCCGAATACGGATAGCCCTGCACCATTGAAGTGAACATCTCGGTGGTTTGCCCGCCGGTGAACGGATACCACGCCCCTTTTGCTGGATACGGATTTTCGCCCTTCGCCACTTTTTGCTTGTATTCGCTCGAATTTTCGTAGGCTTTTTTACTGCGGGCAAGGTTCGTGCCTTTCGGTTTCACTTGGTTCGGGAAGTTCGCCAAATCGTAACGTGGACCATCGCCGAAATCTTTGAATTTACCCGCCCCGACCGACATTCCGCCTTTTTTGTTCATATTGCCGACCATCGCATTCAGCAACAAAATCGCCCAACTGGTGTAGAAACCGGTGCTGTGCATGGTGCCGCCGTGGGTAATGGCGTTGGCTTTGTGACCGTGCGAGGTGAATTTTTTCGCCAAGTTTTCAATCACTTGCACCGGCACGCCACAAATTTCGCTGTATTCCGACAGTGT
>NZ_JBXGGI010000133.1:0-5840 GCF_056854775.1 Mannheimia sp. | reverse complement strand
TGATTAAAAAACTCTCTCTCGTTGCTGTTTTTGCTCTGACAGCCTGCGGTTGGCATTTCAAAAATAATGAAGTATTGCCTGAATCACTCAGAACACTCACTTTTGAAAGTGCAGACCAACATAGTGATATGTCTCGCATTTTGCGTAATGAGCTACAATTAAGTGATGTAAAATTAGTACCAAGCTCGGCAAATGTATCAAAACTTCGTTTAGTCTCTACCTCAACAGATAGCAAAGTGGTTTCTGTATTCAAACAAGCTCGTGAAGCAGAAAAAATCTTAACACTAAACGTAGATGCTATTGCCGACATTCCAAATAAAGGGCAATATCCGTTAGAAGTATCTGTTCACCGCACTTTCTTTGATGACTCTCGTGCAGCCCTTGCTAAATCTGCGGAACAAGAGATGATTATGAAAGATATGTATGAGCAGGCTTCTCGTCAGCTTATTATTAAAATGGCAACATTGAAAAAAGAACTTTCAAAATAATCATTATAGGGGCGAAATTTTCTTCGCCCATTGTTTATCTGTATGCAAAAAATTTTCCCGGAAACACTCCAACTCTCTTTAAACAAAGGATTACAGCCCTTTTATTTATTAACAGGGAACGATTTACTGTTAGTTAATGAATCCAAAGATTTGATTATTCAATTTGCTCGTTCAAACGGCTTTGATGAAAAGAAAGAGATTGAAATTAAGAATGACACAAACTGGGAAACTCTTTTTGAAGCAACTCAAGAGATGGGGCTATTTTTTACACGCCAAATTCTTATTCTCAATTTTCCTGAATCGCCAACGGCTACACAATTAAAAAAACTTGCTGAGCTTTGTGCCTTAGTTCATTCTGATCTACTCTTTATTTTACATTTGCCAAAATTTTCCAAAACGATGGAAAAGCAGGCTTGGTTTAGTCAAATTGAAGCTCAATTAGTGCAAATTAATTGCCAAACACCAGAAATCAGCAAGCTACCACAATGGTTAAGTAATCGAGCCAAAGAGATGAATTTACAGATTGAAGCTGAAGCAAATCAGCTACTCTGCTATAGCTACGAGGGCAACTTACTTGCATTAAAACAAGTATTACAACTGCTACAGCTTCAATGCAATGATGGCAAAATTACCCTTAATAAAGTCAAAGAAGTAGTGGAACATTCCGCTCAATTTACTCCATTCCAATGGATTGATGCCCTTTTTGAAGGAAAAATCGGAAGAGCTCAACGCATTTTACATCACTTGCAAAATGAAGAAGTACAAGCGGTTGTTTTATTACGCATTGTGCAAAAAG
Organism: Mannheimia sp.; assembly: GCF_056854775.1. Taxonomy (NCBI): domain Bacteria; kingdom Pseudomonadati; phylum Pseudomonadota; class Gammaproteobacteria; order Pasteurellales; family Pasteurellaceae; genus Mannheimia; species Mannheimia sp. Next base: position 4,556 of record NZ_JBXGGI010000133.1, on the reverse strand, counting down.
AGCTGCTGGTTTTGCTTGAAATTACACGCTCTCCAACACCAGTATTAAGTGAGCAAGCTCTCTTTAATGGTAATTTACGAATAGAATTTGACCGCTTGAAGATCTGGCAAAATCGCAGACCATTCTACAGCCAAGTGGTACAACGTTTAACCTATAAAAAACTTTACGCCTTAATCCAACAACTTGCTGAATTAGAGCGTAAAATAAAACAAGAATTTAGCGATGATATTTGGCTAGAGCTAGAGCGTTTCTCTGCTCAATTTGCATAACTAATATTTCTCCAAATCCTCACTGAAAAGCTCCGCCTCTTCACTCGCTATGGCGTGCTTTTCCGCCGCCCAATCGCCTAAATCAATGATCTGACAACGCTCACTACAAAACGGGCGGTATTTACTCTCTTTGTTCCATACAACTTCTTTTTCACAGGTTGGACAATTTACGATGTTTTCTGGCATTCTTTCTCCTTTTTTGCTAATACCAAGTATTTATGATGTAACGCTTGAACCTGTTCTTTAATTAAAGGTAATCCTTGCTCAAGTGGCAAGTTATTTTCAATCACATCATCAGCATAACTTAACCTTTCCTCACGGCTTACTTGAGCCTCCATTATATTTTTAATGGTTTCAGTTTTGCTTTTATCTCGCCTTGTGGCTCGTTCTAACTGAATTTCCGGGCTAACATCAATCACTAATACCCTATCGCAAAACTCGGTTAATTTATTTTCAATTAACAGAGGGACAACCCAAATCACATAACAAGCGGTCGATTCTTGCAATTTTTTTACCATTTCTACCCGAATAGCCGGGTGAAGTAAATTATTCAGCCAGTTTTTTTCTGTTTCATTGTTAAACACAATTTGACGTAGCTTAGCTCGATCCAGCTCTTTTTCAGTGTTAAGAATATCTTCCCCGAAATGCTCTACTATTTGAGCCAACAGAGGCGTTCCTTTTTCTACCACTTGGCGAGCAACAATATCTGCATCAATAATTTCTACACCAAGCTCGGCAAATAAATCCGAAACTGTTGTTTTCCCACTACCGATTCCGCCTGTTAAGCCGACAACGTAAGTCATAAAAATTCCTCAAAATTAAAGTTTCTCAATTCTAGTAATTAATCCCCCTGCTTTCAAGCGTTACAACAATGCTCATCGCCAAACTCATAAACGGAATAAATGCCAACTTTTCTAAGTTTTGCTTTTTTATCCACCAATAAGCAAAATAGTAAAAAATACCTAGCAAACAGGCAATTAATATCAGCAATAACATTTTTTCTACATCAAATAAGGGAGATAAAGCTAGCAATAACAACATATCACCAGAGCCAAATGTTTCTTTTTTAAAAATAAGAGAGGAGAAAAGAGTTATGAATAAGCAAAATAAATAGGTAAACAGTAAAGTCTCATTATGGAAATTATTTAATCCTTCCCATAACACAAGCAGAAAAATAAGTCCAATATAGCGAGTGTCTGTTAGGTAGTAGCAAATATCTAAAAGGGAGAGAAAACAAAGTAGAATAAAAATTACGCCAATAGTCGGATTTTCCGAACAATACATAATAAGTGGAAAAAGCAGAAAAAAGAGGTTTGTCCATCTTGTTTGTTGAGGTTTTAACGCAGATTGTGCAATAAATTCCTGCTCGCTTAACTTAAGCTGATTGATTGAAATCATTTCTTGATAAATTTGCTGGTTTATTCGTGTCGCAAATCTTGGGATTTCTGCTTTAAACCAAAATGCGGATAAAATGGAAAGTAAAAGCCACATAAATTACTCCACTAAACTTCCCATATCAAAAATCGGTAAGTATAGCCCTATAATAATCGTACCGACAATCACGCCCATTAGTAACATCAGCATTGGTTCTAATAGCTGGGAGAGAATATCAATTTGATAATCCAGTTTTTGTTGGTATATCTCGCTAATATGCTCACACATTTTAGCAACATTGCCGCTCCGCTCGCCTATTTCGATCATTTGTGGCATATCTAAGCCAAATACATTTGGGTTAATGCCTTGCGAAAATTTATAGCCCTGCTGCAAAAGATTAAGCATAAACTCAACCTCTTTTTGTAATATAGGGTCATCACTTTTTTCGGATAAAAATGATTTTAATGCGACATCTAACGGAATATGAGCATTCAACATTAATGCAATATTTTGGCTAAAAAAGACTATTCGTGCTTGTTCTATAATTTGCCTAAAAATAGGGAGTTTAGACAATAACCTAAGTTTCAATTTTGTCCCCCAATTCCCTCTTTTTGCAAAAAATAAGAAAAAAATGACCGCTAGTAATAACAAAGTGAATAAAAGGTTTTTCTGCTCAATCAAACATCGAGAAAGAGAAAATAAAATGTCGGTAATCAGTGGTAAAGCTTGTGCTTTCGTACCATAAAGCTCGGCAAATTGTGGCACGATAAATACTAAAAGCCCGATAGAAAGAGATAGCGAGATAAACAGTACAATTGCAGGGTAAAACAGGATTTTCTTGACTTTTTTAGCCAGTTTATCTGATTTAACTCTGCTCTGTGCTAAGTTAGTTAAAATCAAACCGAGTTTTCCGCTCTGCTCGCCCATTTTAATCAGTTGAATTTCTTGGTTAGCGATAAATTTCCCTAGTTTTTCCAGTGATTGAGAAAAAGAATAGCCGCTTTCAATTAACTGAATTAGTTCACTTAGCCATTGATATAACCTAATATTTCGGCAATTTTGTAAAATCAAAAAGAGAGCTTGCTTTAACGGTACGGCAGAATTCACTAACAATGCCAGTTGGGATAAAAATTGGCTGATTTCCTCTTTTTTCGGATTTTGCGAAAAAACAAAGTTTCGGCTAACTCGAATTTGCTCATAACCTTTTGCAAGTAATGTGCTTTCAAGCTCTTCTCGGCTTGAAGATAATAGCCTGCCTTTACGCTTTTGTTGGAAACGATCCACCGCTTTCCAATGAAATTCATAAATTTTAGCCATTTCCTAACACCCTCAAAATTTCTGCCTGATTGGTTTTTCCTTCCGCTAATTTTTCTTTCGCACTTTCAGCTAAGGTTTCAAAATCCAAACAAGCGGTCGTTTTGTCAAAATTTTTTGCAGATCGGCTGAATAGTTGATACACCCCAATTCTTCCTTTGTAGCCTTGATAGCAATTTTCGCAACCGATGCCGCCACATTTTGTGCAAGTTCGTCTTAATAAACGTTGAGCTACCACGAGCAACAACGCATTTTTCAGCTCGAATTCTTTTATCCCGAGTTGCAACAATCGCTCTATCGCAGAAGGAGCATCATTGGTATGTAATGTTGAAAGCACTAAATGCCCTGTTTGAGCTGCTCTTAGGGCAATTTCCGCACTCTCTTCATCACGAATTTCCCCAAGCATAATGATGTCGGGGTCTTGACGGAGAAAGGTTCTCAATAGTTGGCTGAAATCAAGATTAATGCCCCTGTTTACTTGGGTTTGAATAATACCTTCTATCTCAATTTCAATCGGATCTTCTGCCGTTAATATATGCTTTTCGCTAGTATTAAGATGGCTTAATGCACTATATAAAGTGATACTTTTTCCGCTACCTGTTGGACCTGTTACTAAAATTAATCCTTGAGGTTGGTTGAGTGCATTGAGTAATGCTCTTTTTTGATTTTGGTTAAAACCTAACTCCAGAAAATCCAAATTAGTCGGTTTATTCTTTTGAAGCCGAAGGACGACTTTTTCACCCAAATGGGTAGGTAAAGTTGAAACTCGGAAATCTAAGGTTTCCGCTAAAATTGTTTTGAAGTGAAATTGCCCATCTTGTGGTAAACGGGTTTCACTAATATCTAATTTAGCCAATAATTTAATGCGAGAAATCAGTCTACTCGATAAACTTTGTGGGAGTGTTTTATAAATATGTAGCACGCCATCAATTCTTAGTCTAATGAGCAACTTATCTTTTTGCGGTTCAAGATGAATATCTGAAGCATTATTTTTTAAACAGAATTTAAACAGATTATCTAAAATTTGGATAATCGGATCATTTCTGTCTATTTGCTCCGAATGTGCTAATGAATACGCTACATTATCCTCATAAATTTCACTCTGCAAGCTACTCTGTTCGGGTGAAAGGGCATTGAGCAGAAACTTTAATTCATCGGAGGAAATCAAAACAGGTTCAATTTGCTTATGGTAGATAAAGGCAAAAATCTCACAAGCACTGATATTTTGCATATCGTCTACCGCCAACCATAATTGAGATTGTGTTTCTTGCAGTGGCACAGCCAAATATCGCAATAAAATCTGTTTTTCATTGCAATTTTTCTGCCACTGCTCGCTCGAAATTTCAATCATTTCTTGGTTGGCTAAATCGGTAACAGTATACTCCATTTTGATTTCCTCAATTTCTTAACTAACCATTTGGTGTAGCCGTAGCATTACAGAAACCTGCTGGGAATAAGCTCGTATCACTCCCTTTACAACTCGATGACCAACTAATTGTATTGTTGATAAAAGTTGGGGTCAGTGTATAGCTGTAATCATTAAGTGTCCCCTTACCAGATACAGTAATCACTCCTTTAGTTACGGTAATCGAATTAAGA
>NZ_JBXGGI010000132.1:0-18971 GCF_056854775.1 Mannheimia sp. | reverse complement strand
AGAGGCTAATGATTTTTTCACTTCCATTTCCTATAAGAATATTAATAGATAAGGTTGGCAAGTCTAGCATTTCAATAGATGGGTGAAAATAACCCATAGCCATAAAGTATGTTGATTTAGCCTATTATTCTAATGATTTTCAGCTATCTGCAAATTTTTTGTAACAAACGTTTGTGTTTAAACGTTAGCTTTACCAACGACTCCGAAGAAGCGAATGTAGAGGGTAAAATAACCGCTTGTAGTAACTTGCTATTTTGCAAAAATTCAGAATAATAAATATCTTTGTCTTAATGTTAAATTTTAGTTATGGAAAATAGTTGGAAATACGCTATTAAATTAACCACGCCGATTTTTATGGGATATTTTGCCGCAGGAGTGGCTTACGGGATGTTGGCAACGAATGCAGGAATGCCTGCTTGGTTCACCATTGCAATGTGCTTTACCGTGATTTCCGGCACAGCACAATATGCGGCAATTCCGTTTTTTGTGTCGGGGGCTGGGGCAATTTCTGTGTTTCTAAGTACACTTTTAATGAGCTTGCGTTTTAGTTTTTATACTTTGAATATGATGGAACACAAGCCAAAATCTCGCCTTAAAGGAATAGTCTCTATCGCAGGTCTAACAGACGAAGGTTTTGCGGTATTATCTACGCTACCGAAAGAGCAAAGACAAGCTCTTATTTTTAAAGTATCCACACTTTGCGTAACTTATTGGACACTTTCCACTATTGTAGGTGTTTTATTAGGCGATTCGGTTGCAAACTATATTCCACATTTAGATTTCGCCTTGCCGTGTTTATTCGCTATTTTGGCTTATGAACAATATAAAAACCAAAAGCAATGGAAGCCAATCTTTATTGCTTTAATCGGTTTCTTACTTGCCCGCCAAATTACTGAAACTAGCGTGTTGTTAGTTGCTATTGTCGTTGCCATTATCATTGTGGCTTTTCTGCCTCAATCGTTCTCTAAAACTACCAAAGGAGTAGAAAATGAGCCTAAATGATATTCTAATTATGTTTGTTGCATTGATTCTCGGTACACAAATTTGCCGTTTTCTTCCTGAATTTTTACCAAAAAAGATACTATCTTCGCCGATTTTGCAAAAATTAAACAAAACATTACCGCTTGTGATTATGCTTTTATTGCTTTTAACAAGCTTAACCTTTCCAAAAAACGGGGAAGGAGTTCACTTAATTTTGGCTCAAATTCTAGCTCTAATAGGCGTATTAGGTAGCTATATTTGGCTGAAAAATACGTTTTTAAGTGTGGCATTGGGGATTTTAGGTGTAAATATTTTTCTGTCGATGTTAGGTTGATTTATGAACTATTCAAGTTTATGGAAGCAGATCACAATAAGTGCCCTTTTTTATTTTTTGCGGTAAACTATCACTTTATTTCCAACTCATAAATATTATGGCATTACTTGAAGCACATAATCTCAGCAAGCGTTTTGTTGAGCGAACGGGATTGTTTCATAAGCAAGATTTCTATGCAGTCAAAGAGGTTTATTTTACTCTTAATCAGAAAGAAACGTTGGCGATTATCGGCGAAAATGGGGCGGGTAAATCCACCTTAGCTAAAATGATTGCCGGTATGGTGGAGCCAACTTCAGGCGAAATTATGTTTAGAGGCACACCACTACATTTTGGTGATTACAAATATCGAGCCAAACGCATTAGAATGATGTTTCAAGATCCAAACGATGCTTTTGACCCAAACTACAATATCGGGCAAATTTTAGATGCACCTTTGCGATTAGCCACCGATTTAAGTGAGCAAGAAAGAAACGAGCGTATTTTTAATACCTTAAAATTGGTGGGAATGTATCCTGAACACGCCCTTATTCCAATTTCTGAAGCCTCAAGCGGACAAAAACAACGGGTTGCCTTTGCCAGAGCATTAATCTTAGAACCGGAAATTATTATCGCAGATGATACAATTAATTCACTTGATTTCTCCGTTAAAACGCAATTGCTTAATTTAATGCTCAATGTTCAGCAAAAGCAAGGAATAGCTTACATTTATGTCGGGCAAAATATTGGGTTAATTAAACATATTGCAGATAAAATAATGGTAATGCAAAACGGAGAGGTGGTGGAATATGGCAAAACAAAAGATGTGTTACTTAATCCAGAACACCAAATCACCAAAAGACTAATTGAAAGCCACTTTGGAAAACCGCTTACTGAAGCTGCGTGGCTTAGTTAAATTAAATAAATAGGGCAAGCAGAAATAATTCACTGCTTGCCCTATTGTAATGAAATTACATTAAATGGTTTAATTCCTTATGGAGGAGATTTTATTCATCTTCCGTAAAGCGTTTTGCTTTATAAGTCGGATTCATTAAGTTCTCTACAGAGAGAATATCATCTAATTGCTCTTCTGTGAGTAAACCACGTTCAAGTACCACTTCACGCACACTTCTACCTGTGGTTGCACAGATCTTACCAATAATGTCGCCATTGTGGTGTCCAATAAACGGATTGAGGTAAGTTACAATACCGATTGAACTAAACACATAGTTTTGGCAGATTTCACGGTTAGCGGTAATGCCGTCAATACATTTATCACGTAAGTTCACGCAAGCGTTGGCAAGCAATTCAATAGATTCAAACATTGCTTGACCGATCACCGGTTCCATTACGTTTAATTGTAATTGACCTGCTTCGGCGGCAAAGGTTACGGTAGTGTCGTTACCAATCACTTTAAAGCAGACTTGGTTTACCACTTCCGGCACAACCGGGTTTACTTTTGCCGGCATAATAGAAGAACCGGCTTGCAGTTCAGGCAGATTGATTTCATTTAAACCTGCACGCGGACCGGATGAAAGTAAACGTAAGTCGTTACATACTTTAGACATTTTTACTGCGGTACGTTTTAACGCTCCGTGTACCATCACATAAGCTCCACAGTCAGAGGTGGCTTCAATCAAGTTTTCTGAGAGTGAGCAAGGTAGTCCGGTTACTTCCGCTAAATATTTCACCGCAAGTTCTGAATAACCTTCAGGCGTGTTTAAGCCAGTGCCGATGGCGGTTGCTCCTAAGTTTACTTCAAGCAGTAATTCAGCGGTGCGTTTAAGGTTGCGAACTTCTTCTTCCAATAATACCGCAAAGGCTTTGAACTCTTGACCAAGCGTCATCGGCACAGCATCTTGTAATTGGGTACGCCCCATTTTCAACACATCGGCAAACTCGGTAGCTTTATTTTCAAAGGCGGTTTGTAGATAAACAATTTTATCCACTAATTTAATAATGCTGTTATAAACCGCAATGCGGAAGCCGGTTGGATAGGCATCGTTAGTAGATTGGCTAGCATTAACGTGATCCATCGGGTTGATGATATCGTATTTACCTTTTGCTTCACCTAACAATTCTAATGCTAGGTTGGCTATGACCTCGTTGGTATTCATATTTACCGAAGTACCTGCTCCGCCTTGGTAAACATCGGATGGGAATTGGTCTAGGCAACGCCCTTTCACTAACACTTCATCACACGCCTCAACAATCGCATTGGCAACTTTTTTCGGAATTGCACCGAGCTCTCCGTTGGCTAAAGCAGTAGCTTTTTTCACCATTACCATACCACGCACAAACTCAGGTACATCAGAAATAGTTACGTTTGAAATATTGAAATTCTCAATTGCTCTTAATGTATGAATACCCCAATAAGCCTCATTCGGTACTTCTCTTTCGCCCAATAAATCGTGTTCAATGCGTACTGACATTTTTATCTCCTTAAAATGGATTGTGGTAAGTTTTATTAAATAATACCTATTTTAAGGGATAAAGAATGTGATCTACATCAAATTTCTAAATAGAGGACTAGGATATAAATTGCGACTTCGGATAAGAAAAATTTATGATAAATTTATGTGATTACAAGGCTAAATAAAAATAGGGCAAGCCGATCAGCCAAGCAAAAAATGAGAATACTACCGCAATATGAAAATACCAATGTTGGGTTTTGTGTCGGAAATATTTCATACCACAGTAAGTGCCGATTGCCCCACCCAACAGACAAAAAGAGAGTAACGTAATTTCAGGGATCCTCCACGTTTTTTGAATCGCTTTTTGCTTATCGCTGTACATCAAATAAAGCGAGGCAAAATTCATCATCACAAAATAAAAAAGCCAAAATAGTTGCATTTGCATTCCTTATAAAAAATTTAACCGCTTGCAGTTGCCTACAAGCGGTTAATTTTAGCATTTATTTTGCAAATTAGTTGATTTCAACTTGCTCGCTACCATTGCCTAAATCTTCGATTTTACCGATGACCCAAGCATTTTCGCCGTTTTCTTTTAAGATGGTTAAGGCTTTTTCAACATCAGCAGCTGGTAGGGCAATTACCATACCCACGCCACAGTTGAATGTGCGGTACATTTCATAACGGCTGATGTTACCTTTTTCTTGCAACCACTTAAACACAGCAGACCATTGCCAGCTAGATTCATCAATAACTGCTTTGGTTGATTCAGGTAATACACGTGGAATATTTTCCCAGAAACCGCCTCCGGTTAAGTGAGCGATAGCGTGAACATCTGTTTCTTCCACTAATTTTAAGACCGATTTCACATAGATTTTTGTTGGGGCAAGTAAATGTTCGCTAAGTGGTTTACCCTCTAATAGTTCCGTTGCTGGATTGGTGCTGCTAACTTCTAACACTTTACGAATTAAGGAATAACCGTTTGAGTGTGGACCACTTGATGCTAATGCAATTAGCACATCATTTGTTTGGACTGCTGAACCATCAATAATGCCAGCTTTTTCAACAATACCTACGCAGAAACCGGCTAAGTCGTAATCGCCTTCGTGATACATTCCCGGCATTTCAGCAGTTTCCCCACCGACTAATGCACAACCCGACATTTCACAACCGTCGGCAATGCCTTTAACAACACTTGCTGCTACATCAACATCTAATTTTCCTGTTGCGTAGTAATCTAAAAAGAAAAGCGGTTCTGCACCTTGTACCACTAAATCATTTACACACATCGCGACTAAATCTTGACCAATCGTATCGTGTTTGTTGAGATCGATGGCTAAACGCAGTTTTGTACCAACGCCATCTGTGCCTGATACTAAAATTGGCTCTTTGTATTTAGCCGGTATTGCACATAATGCTCCAAAACCGCCTAATCCACCCATCACTTCGGGGCGGCGAGTACGTTTAACATCCGCTTTGATTCGTTCGACTAATTCGTTTCCTGCGTGAATATCAACGCCGGCATCTTTGTAACTAAGTTGTGTGTTGCTCACTTTAACCTCAACAGTAAATGAATGAAAAAACGAGGGTATTATAGCATAAGCAAACGTTTGCGGAATGTTAATTTTCAATAAATGAAAGGTAAATTTAAGGGGAAATTGTCATTCCCCCCTACAAGCGGTTAATTTTCGTTGATTTTTTTCGCTAACATTGTAGCAAAACGCAGTTGAATACGGTTGCCGTGTTCGTCAGTTTTGTGAAGATGTCCCAAATCTTCATTGTATTTTACCAGCTCCCAATCTTTGTAATAATTTGCCAGCTCACCTTCAGCAAAGGTAAAAGAGAATGGCATTGGACAAGGGTAATCATCGGTGCTCATAGCACAGACAATAAGATTGTAGCCACCGACTTTAGTATTTTTCTGCATATTTTCAATAATCGCAGGAATTCGTTCACGGTTTAAGAACATCATTACTACAGTGGAAATAACAAGATCATATTCACCATTTTGATTGCCGATGCTTGCCTCATTAATGTCATAAATATCCGCAGTAATGTGGTGAGATTGCTCTTTTTCGATTATATAGTTAAGAAAATCAATACTTTCCTGATTATGATCAACAGCGGTTACATCAAAGCCTAATAAATTAAGATAGAGCGAGTTACGTCCACGTCCACAGCCTAAATCGAGAGCTTTTCCACCTTTGATGTAATTAACCGCATTCAACACTTCGGAATGGGTAGTGGTGAGATTATATTTTTTTGCAAAATAGTCTTCAGGCTTGCAATAGAAGGAAAGTTGGCACTCTAAATCGTCAGATAAGGCTTCCACCTTGTGCCATAATTGCGGTTCAACCATTGGGCGTTGGTGGTTAGCATCAAAAATATCTTCTTTAAGCACATCCCCTTCTTCGGTGAGTTCGTAATATTTGAGCGAGCCTTTTAAAATCGTGAGCTTTGCCCAAGTGCCGACTTTGGTGTTGTGCTTTTCTTGGAACATTTGCGGTAGGGTATCTTTTGTCCATACCGGCATTTGTTTATAGCAAATTAAGTTTTCCATTGAATTTTCCTTCATTCTTAACATAAACGCTGAAATTTTATCACTTTTAAATTGCAGGCAATAAAAAATCCGACTAAAAAAGTCGGATTTGATCAAATTTAGGTGAAATATATTTTATTAATCAATGCTTATACTTCTAAATTGACGAGCAAAATAGACTAAACTGTGATTTGGCTCTACATCAATGTGGCTCACTTCCACCACAAAAATAGTATGCGTTCCCACTGCGTGAGTATCGACAATATTTCCTTGTAAAGCAGAAATTGCACTGCGTAGCACAGGCTGATCATCGAAGCCGTTATCCCAAATATCCCAACTAAAACGTTCTTCCATTGTGCTTTCAAGGATTGCAGCGAAATGCTTGGCAATATCTTCTTGCTCGTGGTTTAACACATTAATGCACACTTTGCCGTTTTGTTTGATAATATCGTGAACGTGGCTATTTTTATTAATGCAAAAAAGAACCGTGGGAGGAGCATCTGTTACCGAGCTTACTGAAGAAACAGTTAGTCCTGCTTTACCTGCAATACCGTTGGTAGTAACAATACTAACCGCTGATGATAAATGTGCCATTGCTTCACGGAATTGTAGTGAAGCCTCAATAGGTTGAGATGTATCAATGTTCGACATATTTTTCCTTATTATTCTTTCCAAACAACGTGATATTCACGATTTTCTTCTTCGTGAGAAATTAAGAAACGGGCGAACACATCGTCCATTTCATCTTGCTCGTTCACTAAACCGACCCAAACCTCCGCGAATGCCTCAGGGTCAATTAATGTGCCGATTTCTTGATCCCAATCATCACGAGTTTCGACCATTTCGACCGCACCACGCTCTTCAAATTGGAGATTGAATAGTAAAATGTCAGCAGGATCTAAATTCTCGCCTGCCATTTCTAAGAAAATATCGTAAGCAATATCAATTGCTTCATCAGGTGTTAATTTTTTCATACTCTTAATTCTAATTGTATTGTTACAAAAATGTTATACAGATACATTGTATTTTATATCTTTTAGTTATAAAAAACAAAAGTTTATGCTTGAATTAGACGACTTACCACCATTCCGGCTGCTTTTTCTTTTAAAATCTGCCAGCCTTCAGGTAAATCTAATGGAACGTGATTTTTCTCTGTTTCCACATATAAAATCGCATTCTCTGCCAACCAATGATTTTCAACTAACAGTTTTAATACTTGTGGCACAAGATTTTGATGAAAAGGTGGATCGATAAATACAATATCGAACGGTTCGCTGTTATTTTTATTTGACAAATAGTGCAATGTATCGGTATGAATAACCGAACCATTTTCCGTTTTTAATGTTTGCAGATTTTTCTTCAATAGGTTTGCCGCATTTGCAAATTTTTCCAAAAAAACCACCGCTTGTGCTTGGCGAGAGAGAGCCTCGAAACCCAGTGAGCCACTGCCGGCAAAACAATCCAGACAGCGTGAGTGAGCAATATCGTGCATTAACCAATTAAACAGTGTTTCTTTCACCCGATCTGTGGTTGGGCGTAGCCCTTCTGCATTCAACACTGGCAATTTTCTACCTCGCCAAAGCCCGGCAATAATACGCACTTCACCCATTTGCTGGCTAGATTGCGGAGAATTTCGATTTTTTTTCATACTCACTAAAGGAAAATAAAGGTTTTTTTGATAAACTATGTAAGTTTAGTCTATTTTCAGTATAAATGAGAGAAAAATATGTCAGAAAAGAAAAAAGGTTTTTGGTCTTGGCTTGGATTTGGTAAGATAGAAGAAGCAAAACAGGAAGAGATCCAACAAGAAATTATTCAGCCAGAAGAGCCTGTCATTAGTGAACCGGAAGCCGAGAAATCGTTTTCTGAGAAATTAGACGAGCTGGAAGATCAAATTGAAGAAAAGGCAGATCAACTAGAAGATTATGTTGAGGAAAAAGAAGAGCAGCTCGAAGAGAAATTTGAGCAGGTTGAAGATAAATTCGAGCAAAAAGTCGAAGATTTCAAAGAGTTTGTTGAAGAAAAAGTTGAAGAGGTAAAAGAATTCTTTGATGATGTTGAAGATAAAATCGAACAAACATTTGAAGAAGAAAAAGGCGAACAAGCGGTCGAAAATCTGCAAAATATTGCGATTGAACAGCTAGATCTCAATGAACAAGAGCAAGTTGCTTACCAAGTGGAAAACGCTGTAGCTGAGGAAGTCGCGACAACCGAATTAGTGAATGATGTTCAAGATATCGTTGAAGAGCCAACTATTCAAGACGAATACCAAGAAAAACCGAGTCAGGGTGGTTTCTTTAGCCGTTTAATTCAGGGGTTAATTAAAACCAAACAAAACATTGGTTCGGGTTTCCGTAATTTCTTTAGTGGTAAGAAAATTGATGATGAATTATTTGAAGAGCTAGAAGAACAGTTACTTGTGGCGGATTTAGGTATGCCGACCACACAAAAAATTATCAACAATTTAACGCAACACGCTACTAAGAAGCAACTAAAAGATGCTGACTTACTTTATCAACAATTAAAAATTGAGTTAGGCGAAGTGTTAAAACCTGTGGCTCAACCACTAGTGCTTGAAGAGAAAAAACCGTATGTGATTTTAATGGTTGGCGTGAATGGTGTGGGTAAAACTACGACTATCGGCAAATTAGCCCGTAAATTTCAAAATGAAGGAAAATCGGTAATGTTAGCTGCGGGTGATACCTTCCGAGCAGCAGCGGTGGAACAACTTCAAGTTTGGGGTGAACGAAATAACATTCCTGTGGTAGCACAAAGTACAGGTTCAGATTCTGCATCAGTTATTTTTGATGCAATGCAATCAGCTGCCGCAAAAGGCATTGATGTGCTTATCGCCGATACGGCTGGGCGTTTGCAGAACAAAAATAATCTGATGGACGAGCTGAAAAAAATTGTGCGTGTAATGAAAAAATATGACGAAACTGCACCGCACGAAATTATGCTTACCCTTGATGCAGGCACAGGGCAAAATGCGATTAGCCAAGCAAAACTGTTTAATGAGGCAGTTGGTTTAACCGGTATTACATTAACCAAATTAGATGGTACGGCAAAAGGTGGGGTGATTTTTGCGATTGCAGATCAATTCAATATTCCTATCCGTTTTATCGGTGTTGGCGAGAAAATTGAAGATTTACGTCCGTTTAACGCAGAAGAATTTATTGAAGCCTTATTTAGCCAAGAGGACGAACACAATGATTAAATTTACCAATGTGAACAAGGTTTACAAAGGCGGTAAACCAGCTTTACAAGGCATTGATTTTCATCTGCCCGCAGGTGGAATGGCGTATATTACCGGGCATTCCGGTGCGGGTAAAAGTACGCTTTTAAAATTAATTATGGGGATTGAGCGTGCCAATGGCGGACAAATTTTGTTTAACGGACACGATATTACCCGCCTTTCTCATCACGAGTTACCATTTTTACGTCGCCAAATCGGAATGGTGCATCAAGATTACCGTTTATTAACCGATAGAACCATTTTAGATAATGTTGCTCTTCCGTTAATTATTTTAGGTATGAACCAAGCCATTGTGGAGCGTGAAGCTCGCATTGCTCTTGAGAGAGTAGGGCTTGCGGATAAAGCAAACTATCTGCCATTACACCTTTCAGGTGGCGAGCAGCAACGTGTGGATATTGCCAGAGCTATTGTACATCGTCCAACGCTCTTATTGGCTGACGAGCCAACAGGAAATTTAGATGAAAAGCTTTCGTTTGAGATTTTCCGATTATTCGAAGAATTTAACCAAGCCGGTACAACAGTGCTGATTGCTACGCACGATACTAATATTATCTCAAAACGTCCAAAACCGTGTTTGGTGTTGGAACAAGGGCATCTTAAATTTTAAGGGAAGATTATGATTCGTTCATTTAACAAATTAGGTGCTCAAACCAGCTACTCTTTACGAGCGGTTTGGCAAGATTTAATGCAACGCAAACTTGGCACATTTTTAACCATATTGGTGATTGCGGTTTCACTCACTATTCCAACGGTAAGTTATTTACTGTGGAAAAATACGCACACAGCTGCAACGCAGTTTTATCCAGAACCACAGCTTACGGTTTATCTACATAAAAACTTGGCTGAACACGATGTGAATACGGTGGTCGATCGTATTCGAGCCTATGAAGAGGATAAAATTGACTCGTTTAATTATATTTCTCGTCAGCAGAGCTTAGAAGAATTCCGTTCTTGGACAGGTTTTGGTGAAGCGTTAGATATTTTAGATGAAAACCCTCTGCCAGCGGTGGTTACCTTAAAGCCAAAGGAAAATTTCAATAATGCTGATGCAATGGTTGAGCTACGCAATGGTTTACAACAAATCAAAGGTGTACAGGAAGTTCGTTTAGATAATGGTTGGTTAGAAAAATTAACCGCTTTAACGTGGCTTATTGCACGAATTGCGATTGTTTGTACATTACTAATGTTATTAGCGGTCTTTTTAGTGATTGGCAATAGTGTGAGAACGGATGTTGCAAACAGTAAAGCCGCGATTGAAGTACAGCAGATTTTAGGAGCAACGGATCACTTTATTGCTCGTCCATTCCTCTATACAGGAATGATTTATGGCTTTTTCGGTAGTTTATTAGCGGTATTGTTTAGTGCAGTAACTATTAGCTACTTTACGGGGATTGTGAAATATGTAACCGATATGTTCACCGTTCAATTTGAATTAAAAAGCTTAAATTTTAGCGAAGCCTTTTTCTTAATTGTACTTTGTGTATTTATCGGTTGGTTATCGGCAAAAGTAGCGACTATGCGAAATATTTTTAGAATTGGTAGTCGATAATCTCTTTTAAATAAAAGCGGTCTATGTTATTCAATTTGTAAAATAATAAATAAAATAGACCGCTTGTTATTTCTATTCCAATACCATTAAGCCCGGCAAGGTTGCGAAACTTTGGTCTTTAACGGTATCGTGGAAATCATCTAGGTAGGCAAGAGCAGCGTCGGTTTCACGAATTGCTCCGTAGAGATTGCTATATAAACCTTGTTGAGTAATTTTGCGTGCGACTACATAGCCCCTATCCAAATAAGGCTTAACCGCCCAATAAGGTAGTGCCGCTACTCCTCGACGACTCGCAACAAGCTGAATGATAGCAATAGTTAATTCGCTATTACGACGAGTAACTTTAATGCCGGCAGGGTTTAGCACTTTACGCAGTAAATCCAACATATCATCAGGTACAGGGTATGTGATGAGAGTTTCATCTTTGAAATCTTCTGCTTCCCACACATCTTTTGCTGCAAGTGGGTGATCTTTCGAGCAAATTCCCACCATTTCATAAGAAAATAGTGGCTTACAAATAATACTAGAGTTCTCTTCGACCTCTGACACAATTGCCAAATCCGCCCTATGGCTTAATAATAGTCCTACAGTATCGGTATGGAAGCCCGATACAATATCTAATTCCACTAATGGCCAATGCTGGCGGAAGGTATCCATTGCTGGCATCAGCCAGTCAAAACAGGTATGGCATTCCACCGCAACACGCACTTCACCCACTTCGCCTTGCTTTACTCGAGCCAAATCAAGCTCAGCTTCAATTACTTGTGGCAAAATATCATAGGCAAGTTTAATTAAGCGTTCCCCTGCTTGAGTGAAGCGAATGGGAGAGCTTTTACGCTCGAAGAGGGTAAGGTCGTATTGATCTTCTAATAGTTTAATCTGATGAGAAAGGGCGGATTGGGTTAAATGTACACGTTTCGCCGCCAGCGATACACTTCCGCTCTCTTTTAAGGCAATCAGTGTTCGCAAATGGCGAATTTCGAGGAAAATCGGTTTCATAATTTATTCATCTAAAAGTGAAAAAAGATGAAAAGAATTATAACAAACAAGCGGTCAAATTCTGCAAAAAATTTACAAAATCTGACCGCTTGTAAGCGCTATAAAAACAAATTATTTAGTTAATTGCACCAAAATACGGCGAACCGGCTCTGCTGCACCCCATAATAATTGGTCGCCCACGGTGAATGCCGCTAAGTATTCACCACCCATCGCTAATTTGCGTAAACGACCAACCGGTACGCTTAATGTGCCGGTTACTTTAGCTGGTGTTAATTCACGTAATGTGGTTTCTTTGTCATTTGGAATGACTTTCACCCATTCGTTATGAGCCGCGATAATTTGTTCGATTTCTGCTAATGGAATATCTTTTTTCAGCTTAATGGTAAACGCTTGGCTGTGGCAGCGTAATGCACCGATACGAACGCATAAACCATCAACAGGAATTGGATTTTCGCTTAAACCTAAGATTTTGTTAGTTTCTGCGTAGCCTTTCCACTCTTCTTTGGTTTGCCCTGTTTCAGGTAATAATTTATCGATCCAAGGAATTAAGCTTCCCCCCAATGCTGCACCAAAGTTTTCGGTTGGGAAATCATCCGCACGCATTTTTGCGGTTACTTTGCGTTCAATATCTAAAATAGAAGAGGCAGGATTTGCTAATTCAGCTTTTACGCTATCTTCTAATTCACCCATTTGTGAAAGCAATTCACGCATATTTTTCGCACCAGCACCTGAAGCTGCTTGGTAAGTGGCAACAGAAACCCATTCCACTAAATCTTTCTCGAATAAGCCACCAATTGCCATCAACATCAAGCTTACTGTACAGTTACCACCTACGAACGTTTTAATGCCGTTTTTCAAACCTTCTGAAATAACGTGTTGGTTTACAGGGTCTAATACGATAATTGCATCATCTTTCATACGAAGTGCAGAGGCAGCATCAATCCAATAGCCGTTCCAGCCACTTTCTTTTAATTTTGGATAGACTTCGTTGGTATAATCGCCACCTTGACAGGTTACGATGATGTCTAATTTTTTTAATTCTTCAATATCAAAGGCGTTTTTTAATTCACCAGCATCTTTACCGCCAAATACAGGGGCTTTTTGACCCGCCTGTGAAGTTGTGAAGAAAATTGGATTGATGTTAGCGAAGTTATTTTCTTCAACCATACGGTCCATTAATACTGAACCCACCATTCCACGCCAGCCGACAAAACCTACATTTTGCATTATGTTTGCTCCTAAAATAATTGTTATAAATAATTGTGAATAAATACAGGATTTTCATTGAAAAATCAATGTTTTTTATTTATTTGCAAAACTTTGACAAAATTTGACCGCTATGGGTAAAATGGGTTGCCAATTATGGCTTGTCTATGAAATAAGGAAAGTTTTATGAAAATGAAAACAGCATTAGCAATTGCATTAGGTTCTTTATTCAGCTTTTCGGCAACAGCCGCAGAACCAGCAAAGATTGTTGTACAAGTACAGCAATTAGATGTGGAAAAAGGTAACAAAGATATTGGTACGGTAGAGATTACCGAATCTAAATACGGCTTGGTATTTACCCCAAATCTAAAAGATTTAACAGAAGGTTTGCACGGCTTCCATATCCACGAAAATCCAAGCTGTGATGCAAAAGAAAAAGATGGCAAATTGACGGCAGGTTTAGCAGCCGGCGGACATTGGAATCCACATAAAGCACCACATCACGGCTTCCCGTGGTCTGATGATGCTCACTTAGGAGACCTGCCTGCATTAACAGTTTTACATGATGGCACAGCAACTAATCCTGTATTAGCCCCTCGCTTGAAAACATTAGATGAAATTAAAGGTCGTTCACTAATGATTCACGCAGGTGGTGATAATCACTCAGATCACCCAGCCCCTCTTGGTGGTGGCGGTGCACGTATGGCGTGTGGTGTAATTAAATAAAATTTGATTTGGTGCATAAAGTGTTGGTTTAAATATTATTCCAACACTTTTTTATTTCTAGCCATTGCCATATAATTAATTACTTTTAAGGAGAAATATATGTCTATAAAAACAAAAAAAGAACCTCGTAAAATACTTCCGGAACAAGTAGCTTTTTCTAAGAATTCACCAGTTTATATTTCCCTTTTTCTTGCAGATAAAACAGCAAGAGTACAAGCAGTATGGGAATTAGAACTTGAAAATGGTGAACGTGATTCAGGAAAAGTGAAACGCAATCGTATTCAATTTCACCGATTACCGCTAGGTTGTCATAAATTAACGGTTATTTGTGGAACACCACTTTTAGGGCAAGGTACAAAGATTGTTGATTGTTCATTACATATTATTGATGAGTAATGAAATAAAAGTTTAATCACAAGATCTATCTGCTTTCTGATTAGAAAATCATGCTCAAGCTACTTGGATATAAGCCCATTCATAAAAATGGACCGCTTACAAGCGGTTATATTTTCTTATTTTTGCACACTGTAATCAATAAAAAACCTGACTGCGAAATAGCTAGTCAGGTTTTGATTTAGTTAATTTGATTTAGTTAATTTGATTTATACCTTTTTTCTCACCACTAACTGGCTTAATACCACAAGTGTTAATGAGAAAATGATCATAATGGTTGCTAAGGCATTTACTTCTGGAGTTACGCCTGTTTTAACCAATGAGAAGATCTTCAGTGGTAATACTTCATAGCTTGGGCTTGTTACGAATGAAGAAACAATAACGTCATCTAATGAAATTGTAAAGCTTAGTAACCAGCCTGATATAATTGAAGGTAAAGCTAATGGTAAAATAATTTTACGTAAAATCGTTACTTCGCTTGCTCCTAAGTCTTTCGCCGCTTCTAACATTTTGCCGTCAAAGTCGCTTAAGCGTGATGAAATTGCAATCACTACATAAGGTAGACAGAATGTAATGTGAGCAATTAATAACGAAATAAAGCCTAGTTTGATACCTATAATCATAAATAATACAAGCATTGATACAGCCATTACGATATCAGGCGACATCATTACCACAAACAACATCCCACCGACTAATTTTTTGCCACGGAAACGGTAACGATAAAGGGCAATAGAAGTTAATGCACCTAAAATCGTGGAGAACGTTGCCGCAAAAAAGGCGATAGTTAATGAGTTCATTGTTGCTTGTACTAGTGTATCATTGCTGAATAAACGCTCATACCAGTTCCAAGTAAAGCCTTTCCAGTTCAAGCCGAAACGGTCTGCATTGAAAGAGTTTACTACTAAAATAATAATTGGAATGTATAGGTAAGCAAATACTGCCAACATAAAAAGGTTTCTAAATGTTTTTTTCATTATTCAAGCTCCACCTTTTTATTTAATAATTTATTCGCACGATAATAAACATAAAGCATCAATGCCATTAATATTGTTAATGCAATACTTACCGCAGAGCCTAAGGCAAATTGGTTAGTATTTAAGAATAAGCTCTTAATAATATTACCCACTAATGGTGTTTTACCGCCGCCTAATAAGTCTGCCACATAGAACATACCCATTGCAGGTAGTAATACTAATAAACAACCTGCTACAATGCCCGGCATTGTAAGTGGAATAGTTACTTTAATAAAACGTTGGAAAGCATTTGCTCCTAAGTCTTTTGCAGCCTCTAGTAAGCGGTTATCAATTTTCTCAATTGAAGAATAAAGTGGCAAAATCATAAATGGTAATAGAATGTAAACTAAACCAATGATAATTGCGGCTTCTGAGTTCAATAAACGTAAAGGTTCATTGATCAAGCCAATTGCCAATAAGGTTTCATTTAAGACACCTTTTACCCCTAAGAAAATTTTAATACCGTAAATACGAATCAGCGAGTTTGTCCAGAATGGCAACACCACTAAGAATAGTAAAAACGGTCTAATTTTTGCCGGCATTTTGGCAATAAAAAATGCAAAAGGGTAGCCGATAATTAAACAGATAAGCGTTGCAACTCCCGCCATATATAGCGAGTTCCATAATACAGTTGCGTAAGTGTCATTAAATAACGCTTTATACGCATCCAAGCTAAACGCAAAATCAACAAAATATTGGCTTTGGCGGTTTTCTGTTAAGAAGCTAATAATTAAAACGAGTACGTTCGGCACTAATACGAAAAGTAATAACCAACCGAAAATAGTTGCGACCGCACCATTTTGGAATTTGTTATTCGCCTTCATCGTTTAACACAACCTCCCAGCCTTCATACCAAGTAAGAGCCACTTTTTGACCAACATCGTGGTCAATATTAGGATCATCTTCATTGAAGAACTCGCTCACTAATACATTCATACCATTATGATCTAATTTTACGCTAGACTCTAATGTCATACCTTTATAGTTACGGTCGATAATATGACCGATAATCGCTTTTGAGCTTTCATTTTCGTCTAACTCTTCAATCACGATATCTTCAGGGCGTAACAATACTTTTAATTTTTGGTTCGGGTGAACTTCTAAATTTTCAACTTTAATGTTGCAAATACGACCTTCTACGTTCGCTTTCACATTTTTTTCATCAACACGTTCAATCACGGTTGCATCAAATACGTTAATTTCACCGATAAAACGAGCCACGAATAAGTTGCTTGGTTCTTCATAAATTTCACGAGGTGTACCATCTTGTGCGATTTTACCGCCGTTCATTACGATAATGCGATCAGACATTGTTAATGCTTCTTCCTGATCGTGAGTAACGAAAATAAAGGTAATACCTAATTGACGTTGCAATGCTTTTAACTCATTTTGCATCTCTTTACGCAATTTATAGTCTAACGCAGAAAGAGATTCATCTAATAACAATACTTTTGGCTTATTTACCACCGCACGAGCAATAGCGATACGTTGTTGCTGACCACCTGAAAGCTGAGCCGGTTTTTGTTGAGCTCTATCTTCAAGTCGGACCATACGCAATGCTTCCATTACACGTGGCTCAATTTCTGAATTTGGCACTTTTTGCATACGCAAACCGAATGCGACATTTTCAAAAATAGTCATATGTGGGAAAAGAGCATAGCTTTGGAATACGGTATTCACGGGGCGTTGTTCCGCTGGAACGTTAGAAACATCTTGCCCATCAAGAATGATTGAACCCTCAGTCAAATCTTCAAAGCCGGCAATTAAACGCAACGCAGTTGTTTTACCACAACCCGAAGGACCTAAAATTGTTAAAAATTCACCATCGTTAATGGTTAAATTCAAATTTTTAAGAATCGTTTTACTACCGTAGCTTTTTGTTACATTTTTAAGCTCGATGATAGCTTTTTGTTCTAATTTTTCCATCTACTGTTGTTTTCCCTTAAATCAAAAAGAAAAGGATTAAAAAATCAGGCTTTCGCCCCCAAAAAATCAATTGATAATAATATAGCTAAAGGGGCAAGATTGAAAGGAAAAATTTGCGTTTTGAGGATTTTTCTTCCCTTTTACAAGCGGTAGTTTTTATCTGAATTTTTGCAAATTTTTCAAGGAAATAGACCGCTTGTTTTCTTTCCGTTAGAATAGTCTTTAAAATTAATTCTCAACAGTTCCAATGAAACTCAACTCTCAACAACAACAAGCGGTGGAATACACTCAAGGGGCTTGCCTTGTACTGGCAGGTGCCGGTTCGGGCAAAACTCGGGTGATTATTAATAAAATCGCTCACTTAATTGCAAATTGCGGCTATTCCCCGAAACAGATTGCGGCAGTAACCTTTACCAATAAAGCCGCCCGTGAAATGCGGGAGAGAGTGGCTCACTCTATCGGTAAAGAAAATAGCAAAGGGCTGACGATTTCAACTTTCCACACTCTTGGTTTTGAGATTTTAAAGCGAGAGTACAAATTGCTTGGCTTTAAGTCGGGAATGACGTTATTTGACGAACACGACCAAATTGCCTTGCTTAAACATCTGTTGCCGGAAAACGTAACGGAAGATAAAGATCTGCTCAAAACGCTGATTTCCACTATTTCAAATTGGAAGAACGATCTGCTTTCGCCTGAAATGGTGATTTCTCGTGTGCGAGATGATCGTGAGCGAGTGTTTTCCCATTTCTACCAGCTCTACCAAAATCAACTCAAGGCGTATAATGCGTTAGATTTTGATGATTTGATTATGCTCCCTGTATTGCTTTTCCGCCAATTTCCAGAGGCGAAAGCCCGCTGGCAGAATAAAATTCGCTATTTATTGGTTGATGAATATCAGGATACCAACACCAGCCAATATGAGTTAATCAAGTTAATTGTCGGTAATGAGCCAAACTTTACGGTAGTGGGCGATGATGACCAATCCATCTACTCGTGGCGTGGGGCGAAGCCTGAAAATATGCAACGCTTGCGTGAAGATTTTGATCTGAAAGTGATCAAACTGGAACAAAATTACCGTTCTAGCCAGCGGATTTTGCATTGTGCCAATATTTTGATCGATAACAACGATCATCTATTCACCAAACGCCTCTTTTCTGAGCTGGGCGAAGGCGAAAAACTGAATGTGATCGAGGCAAAAAATGAAGAAAATGAAGCCGAGCGAATTGTCGGAGAGTTGATTGCTCATCGTTTCTCTCGCAAGACGAAATATAAGGATTATGCGATTTTGTATCGGGGTAATCATCAATCTCGCTTGCTTGAAAAATTACTGATGCAAAACCGTATTCCGTACAAAATTTCAGGTGGAACTTCATTTTTTGCCCGAGCTGAAATCAAAGATATGATGGCGTATCTGCGTTTGGTGGTAAATCAAGATGATGATGCGGCATTTTTACGTATTGTGAACACGCCAAAGCGAGAAATTGGTGCGGCAACGCTAGAAAAATTGGGAATATTGGCGAATGAAAAACAAGTCAGTCTGTTTGAGGCGATTTTCGATTTTGAGCTGATACAACGCCTAACGCCGAAACCTTACCAAGCCCTGCAAGATTTCGCCCGCTGGATTGTGGAAATTGCTGATCAGGCGGAGCGTTCAGATCC
>NZ_JBXGGI010000131.1:0-9266 GCF_056854775.1 Mannheimia sp. | reverse complement strand
ACGAAAAATTTGCAATCTGCAAAATTTTCAAAAAATCTTACCGCTTGTTAATTTGTGTAGATGAGTAATTTTTAGCAAAATAGGGCTACGCAAACGTTTTCTTTTTTTGTAAAATAGGAGAGCTTTAAGCTTTTAAGGGTTTTTATGGTTGATTTAATTATTATCGGGATCATTGCGTTTTCTGTACTGGTAAGTTTATGGCGAGGGTTTACGAATGAGGCGTTATCGCTCCTTGGTTGGGTAATTGCTTTTTTTGTAGCAAGTTCGTTTTACCCTTATCTAAGTAGTTATTTTACTCAGATAAATTCAGTTTATCTGCAAAATTCAGAATTTTTACGCAATGGTTTAGCAGCAGCCATTTTATTCATTTTAACGTTAATTGTATGTGGCGTAATTAACGGTTTATTAGGCAAGGTGATTGATTTAAGCGGTTTGTCTATTACCGACCGTATTTTAGGCGGTGCTTTTGGAGCATTACGCGGCATTTTAATTGTTTCGGCAATTTTATTTTTCTTAGATACTTTCACGCAAGCAAGCCAAACGGAATTATGGAAATCATCATTATTAATTCCACATTTTGACTTTATTGTGAAATGGTTCTTTGAACAGTTACAAACAAATTCTACTTTTCTAAACTCGACTAAATAAAGAGGTTTTTCTATATGTGCGGCATTGTCGGTATTATTGGGAACTCACCTGTCAATCAGGCGATTTATGATGGCTTAACATTATTACAACACCGAGGACAAGATGCTGCAGGTATCGTTACCATAGACGACGAAAATCGTTTCCGCTTACGCAAAGCGAACGGTTTAGTGAGTGATGTGTTCCAGCAAGAACATATGCTACGCTTACAAGGTAATGTGGGGATTGGACACGTTCGTTATCCAACGGCTGGGAGTTCAAGTGTATCAGAGGCTCAACCTTTCTATGTAAATTCACCGTTTGGGATTACGCTTGTACATAATGGTAACTTAACGAATAACGCGGAGTTAAAAGAGCGTTTGTTTAACGAAGCTCGTCGCCACGTTAATACCAATTCAGATTCAGAATCTCTTCTTAATATTTTTGCTTATTTTCTCGATCTGTATTCTACCCGGCATTTAAGCCCGGAGAATATTTTTGAAACAGTACGCAAAACCAATGATAGCATCCGTGGAGCTTATGCTTGTATTGCAATGATTATCGGGCACGGTATGGTGGCATTTCGTGATCCGTTCGGTATCCGCCCGCTAGTTTTAGGCAAGCGTGAAGTTGAAGGCAAAACAGAATATATGTTTGCTTCAGAAAGTGTTGCATTAGATGTGGTGGGTTTTGAGTTTGTACGAGATGTATTGCCAGGAGAAGCTATCTATATTACCTTTGAGGGCGAATTACATTCCCAAATTTGTGCGGATAATCCGAAACTCAACCCTTGTATTTTTGAATACGTTTACTTCGCTCGCCCCGACTCTGTTATTGATGGTGTTTCTGTTTATGCAGCTCGTGTGCATATGGGCGAATTACTCGGTGAGAAGATCAAACGTGAATGGGGGCGTATTGTTGATGATATTGATGTCGTTATTCCGATTCCGGAAACCTCAAACGATATTGCCGTGCGTATTGCTAACGTATTGTACAAACCTTATCGTCAAGGTTTTGTGAAAAACCGCTATGTGGCTCGTACCTTTATTATGCCTGGGCAAGCACAGCGTAAAAGCTCGGTTCGCCGTAAGCTGAATGCGATTGCCTCAGAATTTAAAGGCAAAAGTGTACTATTAGTTGATGATTCTATTGTGCGAGGCACAACTTCTGAGCAGATTGTGGAAATGGCAAGAGCTGCTGGTGCAAAACGTGTTTATTTTGCCTCAGCTGCACCGGAAATTCGTTATCCAAATGTTTATGGTATTGATATGCCGACCTGTGAAGAGCTAGTGGCTTATGATCGTTCAGTGGAAGAAGTCGCGGATATGATTGGTGTAGATAAATTGATTTTCCAAGATTTAGATGCTCTTTATAAATCAATTCAAATAGAAAACCCAACCATTCATAACTTTGATGATTCTGTATTTACAGGTGAATATATCACAGGCGATATTGATAAATGATATTTAGATGCCATTGCGAAATCCCGCAATGATAAAGCTAAGGCAAAAGCGGCAAAGCAAGCCACAAACTTAGAAATTCATAACGAAAGCTAAAAAGAAAACTCGCAGCTAAAACTGCGAGTTTTTTGCTATTGCTTTTTCTTCTGTTCTGCTAAAGCATTTTGCATACGCTGATGCATTTCTTGATAAGTAGGTTTAAAAGCATCACATTTTTCTTGATCTACATTTGCCTTTTGGTGATTGAACCTATTATGTTGCTGATGAAAATATTCCATTGATGCTTTGTCATTTTGCATAGTAAGAAAATTTTCTCTCCCCAATAAGTCATTTAACACCCTTTGCTCAAAATATTGCATCGTTAAATGTTCCGCTACATTCCAATTATCATAAATTTTCTGATAATCAGATTTAGCTAGATCAGGATAAATACATTGCTCAATATTATTTAGCTGACGAATTAAAATTTTTACGTCCAGTTCGGAAATTTTGTATTTCGGCTCATTGTAAGCGGTCGAATTTTCCAAATTATTTGCAAATGCAAAAGATGAACTAAATAAGAGAACTATTAATGCTTTTTTTAACATACTACCAACTTAAATTAGTTTAGTACCCAAACACGACCGTAGTGCTTCATTAAGCCTGCAACGTGTCCTGCTTTATCGCCAATACCTTGATATAAATCGAAGTGATGACCTTTCACCGCACCTCCCACATCAAGGGCAACCATTAAACGCATTTCGTGTTTGCCTGTCCAATTTCCGTTATTATCAATCAGTGGCATTTCAACCAATAACACACTACCGGAAGGCACAATGCTGCGATCTGATGCTACAGAAGCTAATGGCACTAACGGCACACCTGCTGAGCCTTTTACTTTGCCGTAAGGATCATTTTGGAAGAATACATAAGATGGATTACGCTCTAGCAAGCCCTGAACGCGGCTAGGATTACGAGCTCCCCACTCACGAATAGCTTGAACTGACATTTTCTCTTTCGGAATTTCGCCATCTTCCACTAATAAACGCCCAACGCTTGCATATTTGAACCCATTTTGTCCTGCATAAGCGAAATAATTTAAACGACCATCGCCAAAATCAACATAGCCACTACCTTGAACCCCTAACAGGAAGTTATCAAGCATTGAATTACTATAAGCTAATTCTAAGCCTTGACCTTGCAATGCTCCTGCATAAATTTCAGCTCGAGAAAAACGCTTATTCGATGGCATTGCATAAATTGGGTGCTGATATTGCCCTTGTGGAGTGCGACGAGCTTTAATTACAGGCGAGTAATAACCTGTCATTAATACATTTTGATAACCATCTTCGCCACGCATTAAACGTGTACTAATACCATATTTCGCCAGATCATTAATATTTGCCCCCGATGAAATCCAACGGCTCACTTTACCATAAGCTAACGAATGGATATTGGCGAGGCTGCTATAAGTGCGAACATTAGAAAGCTGTTGTAAAAAATCGTTCTGATTAACAGGGGTAGCATTTAAACTTAAACGACCGCTTTGAAAATGCGTACCATAAGGCATAAACTGACGACCGTTATATTTCGCCCCAAATTTTGCTTTATCGGCATCATAAGAGGTTGAACCACTTTTTTTGCTTGGTGTAGAAGAACAACCTACTAAAATACCGGCAACTAAAGCTACAGTTGTCGCAGCAATTGACTTTTTATATGCTTTCCAATTCATCGAAAATCCTTTCATCGTTAATAAAATGTGAAAAATGAAGCATAGCAAAAATGCTATTAAAATAAAACAAGCATATGGCTTGTTTATATTTAAATCAATAAGCGGATTTTTATACTATTTCTGTTTTAAATTAAATCACTTGGCGTCATTTTTTATGATTTCACTTGTCATAATGACAAATTGATATATTATGTATCCATCAGACGCGGGGTGGAGCAGCTTGGTAGCTCGTCGGGCTCATAACCCGAAGGTCGTTGGTTCAAATCCAGCCCCCGCAACCAAATTTTCAGCCCTTGATTTTATCAAGGGCTTTTCTTTTGCAAAAAATAAGTGAAAATCCACCGCTTGTTTCCATTAAATACTTCCTCTCTTTCTTATTTCTCGCTACACTGAAGCAATCTTCCCTAAAATTTTTTTGGATTATGAGCAATATTTTAACTGTTACCCAACTTAACTATTCTGTCCGTCATTTGCTTGAAATGGAACTCAACCAAGTTTGGCTGACCGGTGAAATTTCTAATTTCAGCCAACCGGTTTCAGGGCATTGGTATCTCACCTTAAAAGATGATAAAGCCCAAGTACGTGCAGCAATGTTTAAGATGAAAAATGCGAGAGTAAATTTTCGTCCGCAAAATGGTATGCAAGTGCTGGTAAGAGCAAGTGTAACTCTGTATGAACCAAGAGGCGATTACCAGATCATTCTTGAAAGTATGCAATTAGCAGGGGAAGGACTATTACAGCAACAGTTTGAGCAGCTTAAAACAAAATTAGCGGCTCAAGGTTTATTTGCTCAAGAACATAAGAAACCTATTCCACAATTTGTAAAAAAGGTTGGAGTTATTACTTCATCAAGCGGAGCAGCGTTGCAAGATATTCTCCATATTTTACAACGCCGAGATCCAAGCCTAGAAGTGGTGATTTACCCAACGTTAGTTCAAGGTAAGGAAGCCACACAAGATATTGTCAATACAATAGAACTTGCCAATTGCCGCAATGAATGTGATGTGCTGATTGTTGGACGGGGCGGTGGTTCGTTAGAGGATTTATGGTGTTTTAACGAAGAAGCCGTTGCTTATGCCATTTATCATTCCAACATTCCGATCATCAGTGCAGTAGGGCACGAGACAGATGTAACTATTGCTGATTTTATTGCTGACTTGCGAGCTCCAACCCCTTCAGCAGCGGCGGAATTGGTAAGTCGTGATCAAAACGAGCTAAAACGCCAATTACAACACCAATTTGATAAAGTCAATTTAGCCTTTGACCGACTTTGGACAGCCAAAATGACTCGCTTCCAACAACTTCATTTACGCCTAAATGCTCAACACCCAATGAAGCATATTCAAGCACGCCAACAACAATTTGACTATATTGAATATAGGCTTGAACAGGCGGTTTATAAATTGCTCTCAGAGAAAACACAGCAAACGAAAGAACTCAATTTACGTTTAATCAATCAGCACCCACAAAAGCAGATAGAACGTCAAAGCCAGCGATTAGCTCAAATCGAACAAAAACTACACTGGCAAATAATGCAAAAACTAAACAAAAAACAGCAACAGTGGAAAAATGTGGTTCAGCGTTTTGAGCGAAATCCGCTACCTTACCAAGTTAATCAACAACAAACGGTACTGGCAAAATTTTCTCAACGCTTGAATTATGCAATGGAAAAAACGATGCTCAAAGAGCAACAACATTTCCAAGAACTTTGTACTAAATTGGAAGGGCTAAGCCCATTGAAAATTCTCACTCGTGGTTACTCAATTACGCAAACAGAGGCGGGAAAAATGCTCACTTCAAGCAGTGATATCAAGTCTGGAGAGATGATCATTACACAGCTAAAAATAGGAAAAATAAGAAGTCAAGTAGTGGATTTTTTGTAGGGGAATTTTTGAACGCCATCTATTTTGAAAATTAATTATATGAAAATCAGTAGGTTAAATATTTATAAACAGGGTTGTACACTTACTTATCCACAGATGATGTGCATAACTATTTTTGTAAAGATGACTTGAGTGCTGAATTTTAAATCAACCGATTTTAAAGGTGTTTTTTACGCTTGCACAAGCGGTCATATTTTTCTATAATCTCGCAAAATTTAAGCCAGTGTGGCGAAATCGGTAGACGCAGCGGATTCAAAATCTTATGCGTAAACTGATAGGACATACAGGCGATTGAATAAAAAGCACTCTTAGCCTGAGTGATGAAATTGGTAGACATGACGGATTCAAAATCCGTTGGTGAATAACCGTGTCGGTTCGAGTCCGACCTCAGGCACCATTTGAATCACACTTGTAGTTTCTCTCTTTCAAATAATCAATTCAAATACACTGTATTAATGGCCAATACTCCTTAACCCTTGTTAAGAGAGTAAATTATGAAACCATTACAAAACGGTACAAACAAACCTTTTACCATTACTATTGCTTCAACTAAAGGTGGCTCTGCTAAGAGTACGAATGCCGCTAACATTGGTGCATTCTGTGCAGAACACGGTCTAAGAACCCTTCTTATTGATACCGATACCCAACCCACATTAAGCTCTTATTATGAGTTGGAATATCAAGCTCCCGGTGGAACTTACGAATTTCTGCATTTTAAAGATGTAGATCCTACCCACATTATTTCTAGAACGACTATCCCAAATCTTGACTTGATCCAGTCTAATGACCCGTCAAATAAAATCAGCCCAATGCTGAGAGACTCGCCTGACGGTGCATTACGTTTTAGTTTATTGCTCCAGAAAATTGAAGGTTACGATGTCATCATTATTGACACTCGCGGTACCAGAGATATTACTGTCGATATGTCAGTATTGGCTGCGGATGTTCTATTCTGTCCTATTCTTCCCCACATTTTATCTGCTAAGGAGTTTATTCGTGGCACGATTGGAATGTATCAAGACCTCGAAACCTTTACGGCATTTGGCTTTACACTACCACCGCTGAAAGCAATGATTAACTGTGTTGACCATACCAAGGATGTCAAATTGGTTTCTGATTATCTTCACACACTCTTTAAAAATGAGTTTGATGAGAGTAAAACATTGCTGGAATTTTCAGTCCCCGATCGTGTGGCATACCGTGAAGCAGCGACTTTTTCTAAACCTGTTTACCGTCAAAGCCAAGCTGAATATGAAACCATTCGCCAGCTTTGTGGATTATTGATGCCACAGTTTGCTCAATCACATTTTTCTGAGTAGTTGGAGTTATTTATGGCTAACCAAAATAAACCAACTCCTC
The DNA here is from genome assembly GCF_056854775.1 of Mannheimia sp. Classification (NCBI taxonomy): domain Bacteria; kingdom Pseudomonadati; phylum Pseudomonadota; class Gammaproteobacteria; order Pasteurellales; family Pasteurellaceae; genus Mannheimia; species Mannheimia sp. Next base: position 2,229 of record NZ_JBXGGI010000131.1, on the reverse strand, counting down.
ATCTCTATTCTGCCGAGGCTGAAGCTGCCGTTATCGGAGGATTGATATTAGATAACAGCCTATTTGACGAAGTCATTGGCAAAATAAATTCGGCAGATTTTCATTTTGGCGTTCATCAAGTTTTATTCAAAGGCATTGCTGATTTAATTGAAGCGGGACAACCTGCCGATATCCTCACATTGGACGCATATTTCAAACAGAAAAATCTTTTGAAAGAAATTGGTGGTTTTGCCTATCTTGCAGAAGTGTCGAAAAATACACCTTCTGCAGCCAATGTCGGTGCTTATGCTGATGTGGTTCTGTTACACAGTAAACACCGGCAACTTTTAAAGCTGGGCCAGTTTATTGTCGTTCAGACACAGACTGCGAAAACACCGGAAAAACTTGAATCGGTGATTGATGAAATAGAGAAACAAATTACTGAATTTAGTCTGTCAGACAATACTAAATCTGCGGCAGATTTAAGTGATATTTTTGCCAATATGCTCTCTCGTATGGAACTCTCGGCTAAAAATGGCGATCCTGTGACAGGTACTCCAACGGGTATTCAAGGTATTGACGAAGCGACAACAGGTGGGCAGCCGGGCGATTTAATCGTGATTGGTGCTCGCCCTTCTATGGGAAAAACCGCATTTTCTCAAACTATTGCCTACCATACACTTGAAAAATTCGAGTCGGCTCCTGTGTTCTATCACAGTATGGAAATGCCAGCAGATCAGATTTTACAACGTTTTCTAGCTATGCGTGCCAGAGTGGGATTGCAAAATATTAGACAGGCAGACAGTTTGGATGATGAGGAATGGTCAAAACTAACCTCAGCAATGGGCTATATCCTAGAACATTGGAAAAATCGTTTAGTTATTGATGATGAAGGTAGTCTCACGCCTCAAAAATTACGCACTAAAGTTCGACAAAATGCTCGTAAATATGGCAAGCCAGCCGCAATTTTCATTGATTACATTCAGTTAATGCAAACCTCTCAACGCTATGAAAATCGCAATTTAGAGATTGCTAACATCTCTCGTTCTCTCAAATTACTGGCAAAAGAGATGGATTGCCCAGTCTATGCTCTCTCTCAGCTTAACCGTTCTTTGGAACAACGTGCAAATAAACGCCCGATTAACTCCGATTTACGGGAATCAGGTTCTCTTGAACAGGATGCCGATGTCATTTTATTCATCTATCGAGATGAAATTTATGATACGGATTCCCCCTTTAAAGGTACCGCAGAAATCATTATCGGCAAGCAGAGAAATGGACCACTTACTTCTGTAATGACCAATTTTAGAAGTGAATTTGCTTTATTTGAAAACCGAACAAACACAACGCATTAGGATAGATTATGACAAAAGATGAAAAAAGACTGGCAGCGATAGCGAAAGGATTAAACGTTTCACCTATTTCGAATACTGCTCCATCCTATCAAACAGCAACGCCAACACATTATAGTAGCGATATTGAATATATTACGGTGACGCTGGATAAATTACGTCCGTATGAGCATAACCCTCGGAAAACCCGTAACCCTAACTTTGAGATGATCAAAGAGTCTATTCGTCGTCGGGGGTTAGATCATAAGCCGAATATCACCCGTCGTCCGGGAGAAGATTTTTATATTATCGCTGACGGCGGTAATACTCGTATTCAGGCTCTCAAAGAGTTATTTACCGAAACCAAAGACCCTAAATTTTGGTCCATCAGCTGTCAATATAAACCTTGGCAAGGTGAGACCGCTGACAGTGTTGAAGCGGAACTCAATTTGCTTATCGGGCATTTGATTGAAAATGATACCCGTGCGGACTTGTCATTTATTGAAAAAGCCCTTGGTATTTTACAGGCTAAGGAATATTACGAAAAAAAATTGGATAAATCACTTTCAGCAAGGGAATTATCCTCTGAATTAGAAAATGATGGCTACATCATTTCATTTTCGTTAATTACAAAAATGGAGAGATGCGTACTTTATCTATATCCTTATATTCCTGATGTACTATTCAAAGGTCTTGGCCATACTCAGATTGATAAATTATTGGCTATTCGAGGTAATGCCGAGGAAGTCTGGGCAAATTATCAATTTGAGACAGATATTACTTTTGATTCATTATGGTCTGATAATTTATCTAAATTCAATGAAGCAACACCATTCCAAACAAAAGAATTTCAAAGTGAATTAATCTCCGGAATGGTTGATGCTCTGGATGGTAAGATAAGTTTTGAAGCTCTGTATTT
>NZ_JBXGGI010000130.1:0-5177 GCF_056854775.1 Mannheimia sp. | reverse complement strand
ATAAATCTTAAAATAAGATCCTCCTATGTATTTAGCGTACCTTTTGGTACGCTTTTTTCTTTTCTGAATGATATATTTCTTGCAATTTTTTAAATTATGTACTACTTTAATAGTACATTTTAATTTTGAGGGTAAAACGATGAAAACTGCATTAGTAACAGGGGCAACCGCCGGTTTTGGTTTAGCAATTTGTAAATTACTTCTTCAATCAGGCTATAGAGTGATTGGCACAGGCAGACGTGCAGAGCGTTTAAGCGAACTACATTTGCAATTTGGCGACAATTTTCTACCGCTTGTATTTGATATTCAAGATTCCTCAGAAGTTGAAAAAGCATTAAATAGTCGCCCTCAATGTTGGCGAAAGATTGACTTATTAGTGAATAATGCAGGTTTAGCACTAGGCTTAGAGCCTGCTCATAAAGCGGATTTAACTGATTGGTATCAAATGATTGATACCAATATTAAAGGCTTAGTAACAATGACACGCCTAGTTCTTCCTGAAATGGTTGAGCATAATTCAGGACATATTATTAATATCGGTTCGATTGCAGGAACTTACCCTTACCCGGGTGGGAATGTTTATGGCGGTACAAAAGCCTTTGTGAAGCAGTTTAGCTTAAATTTGCGTGCAGATTTAGCAGGCACAAAAGTACGGGTGTCTAACGTTGAGCCGGGCTTATGTGGTGGGACAGAATTTTCTAATGTTCGCTTTAAAGGCGATGACGAAAAAGCAGCAAAAATTTATGAAAATGTTGAATTTGTTCGCCCTGAAGATGTGGCTAATATCGTGCTTTGGTTAAATCAACAACCGGAACACGTCAATATTAACCGTGTTGAAGTAATGCCGGTAGCTCAAACCTCATCAGCCTTAAATGTAGCTAGAAATTTATAATTTTATACTCTCTTTCAAGACGAGAGAGGAAATAGAAAAGGAAATATTATGTCAGACACACTTCTTAACCCTTACTTCGGTGAATTTGGCGGAATGTATGTTCCTGAAATTTTAGTACCGGTACTCAAAGAATTAGAGCAAGCCTTTGTAGAAACTCAACAAGATCCAACATTCCAAGCAGAATTTGCCGATTTACTCAAAAACTATGCAGGTCGCCCAACGGCACTTACGCTTTGCCGTAATTTAACCAAAGGTACAAACAGCAAACTCTATCTAAAACGTGAAGATTTATTACACGGTGGAGCTCATAAAACCAATCAAGTACTAGGGCAGATTTTACTCGCCAAACGAATGGGCAAAACCCGTATTATTGCCGAAACTGGAGCAGGGCAGCACGGTGTGGCAACCGCATTAGCTTGTGCAATGCTAGGTATGCCTTGTGTGGTTTATATGGGGGCAAAAGATGTGGAACGCCAATCGCCTAATGTGTTCCGTATGCGTTTAATGGGAGCGGATGTAATCCCTGTCGAAAAAGGTTCTTGCTCACTGAAAGATGCGTGCTGTGAGGCGATGCGTGATTGGGCTGCAAACTACGATACCACTCACTATTTAATTGGTACGGCAGCAGGTCCACATCCATTCCCGACAATGGTGCGTGAGTTCCAAAAAATGATTGGCGAAGAAACCAAACGTCAAATTTTAGCAAAAGAAGACCGCTTGCCGGATGCGGTGATTGCTGCCGTTGGCGGTGGTTCGAATGCAATCGGAATGTTTGCTGATTTCATCGAAGAAACGTCGGTACAATTAATCGGCGTTGAACCGGCAGGCAAAGGCATTGAAACAGGTGAACACGGTGCACCGCTTAAACACGGCACAACAGGAATTTACTTCGGTATGAAATCGCCGATTATGCAAGATAAAGATGGACAAATTGAAGAATCTTACTCTATCTCGGCAGGTTTAGATTTCCCATCAGTTGGTCCGCAACACGCCTATTTAAATGCAACAGGCAGAGCCGATTATGTATCGATTACCGACCAAGAAGCATTAGATGCTTTCCAAGCACTCGCTAAAAATGAAGGGATTATTCCTGCGTTAGAATCTTCACACGCCTTAGCTTATGCACTGAAGTTGATTAAGCAAAATCCTGAGAAAGAGCAACTATTAGTGGTAAATTTATCTGGACGTGGCGACAAAGATATTTTCACGGTCGATAAAATTTTAAATGGAGGTAACTAATGAGCCGTTTTGATAACTTATTTGACCGCTTAAAAGCGAAAAACGAAGGGGCTTTCGTGCCGTTTGTTACTTTATGCGATCCTGATTTTGACCGTAGCTTTGAGATTATTGAAACGATGATTGCCAATGGAGCTGATGCATTAGAATTAGGCTTTCCATTTTCAGATCCATTACTAGATGGACCTGTTATTCAAGCGGCGAACAAACGTGCATTAGATGCAGGTTACAGTACAGATGCTTGCTTTACGTTGATAGAAAAAATTAGAGCGAAATATCCCGATCTTCCAATTAGTTTATTGCTTTGTGCGAACTTAATTTTTGTACCGAGTACGGAGAGGTTCTTCCAACGCTGCCGGCAAACAGGTGTTGATGCGGTGTTAATTGCAGATTTACCTGTTTTAGCAGCAGAAGAGTTTGTACCAACGGCTAAAAAATATGGTATTCAGCCTGTGTTTATCTGCCCGCCAAATGCAGATGAAAATACCATTCAACGCATTGCAAAATTAACTGAAGGCTATACTTATTTAGTTTCTCGTGCAGGTGTAACCAGTGCGGAAAACCAAGCTCACGCAAGTAATCTTGATAATTTAGTGGGGAGCTTAAAACAAGCGAATGCTGCACCAATCTTACAAGGTTTTGGTATTGCTAAACCGGAACAAGTGAAAGAAGCCTTAAGACTTGGTGCTGATGGGGCAATTTCAGGCTCGGCAATTGTGAAGATTATTGAACGTAATTTAGATAACCAAGCGAATTTGCTGGAAGAACTTGCTGAATTTGTACAAGCGATGAAAGCTGCGACTAAGTAACTGACAAGCGGTTATTTTACCGAAAAAATTTGCAAACGCTTTTAACTTAAAAATAAGTTAAAAGCGTTTTGTTTTACTGTTCAAAATTAATACATTACGCTAGAATACGCCGCCTAAATGTTAAACCTAGACACTATGAAATCTGTTATCTTTTTTTGCCTATTCTACATTTTTTTATCTTATAGTTCCGCCAAGCAAACTGTTGGTGCAGTGAATGGCTATAGTGAACAAGAGCTGGAAATTGCGAACAATATTGTTATCGAACAAGAAAAGCCACTTTTTGTGGCAAATAAATCAGCAAGAAATTACCGTATTCCTTCGCTATTAACCACAGAAGACGGCATTGTGTTAGCGGCAATTGATAAACATCAATTTGATAATAAGGATTGGGGTAATATTGATTTAGTTATCCGTCGAAGTTTGGATAACGGCAAAACTTGGCAGAACGACCAAGTCGTGATCGATTTAATTGAGCAGCCCTACAATGCTCCTAATTTTGAAAATACCCAATCGGCATTTGTTATTGACCCTGTGATGGTACAAGACAAAAATTCCGAACGCATTTTCTTATTAGTGGATATGTACCCCGAATCGAGTGGCATTCATAGTCATATTACTTATCACGGCAAAAGAGAGCCTGCTAACCCAGCCAATGCGTTAGGTAGTGGTTATACTAACATTGATGGTCAAGCCTTTTTGAAACTGCTTGGTAAAGATCAGACCTATACTTTGCGAGAGCAAAGCCTCACTTTAGGTCGAGTGTATGATACCCAAAACAATCCAACAGATTACCAAGTAGTAACTAAGGGCAACCCCGATAAAGCCTATCGAGATTTAGGCGATGTTTATTTGGGTGAAATGAACGATGCCAATTATCAAGGTAATATTTTTCTCTCCTCGCAAAAAGAGTTTAATCGTTCCGCCCCATTTACAGTGCAGAAAACCAGTTATTTATGGTTGATTTATAGCGATGATAACGGCAAAACGTGGTCAAATCCGATTGATTTAAACCCACAGTTGAAAACTGATTCGATGAAATTTCTTGGTACGGGTCCTGGTACAGGGGTTCAATTGGAAAGTGGAACGTTACTGGTGCCGGTTTATTTTATTGACCAATATGACAATGAACTGACTGCCGTCATCAAAAGTGAAGACGGTGGTGAAACTTGGCTAATGGGCGAAACGCCTATTAAATTTAATGGTAATAAAGCACCTTATAAGGCGAGTGAATCGCACATTGTGGAACTCAATGATGGTACGATAACGCTTTTTACCCGCACTAATAAAGGCAATGTATTGGTATCTAGCAGTAATACTGAAGGTATGACGTGGCAAAGTAGTGAATTTGATGCGGAGTTACTTAATTCTTACACTCAATTATCAGCAATAAAATATTCAAAAGAAATTAACGACAAAGAGTATGTACTGCTTTCTAACGCTCATTCTAAGCAAATGTGGAAACGCATTAATGGAAGAGTTTGGATTGGTGAAATCAAGTCAGATAATACCATTGATTGGCAAGATTATATTCAGATAACTGATGATAATGAAACTTTTGGCTACAGTAGCATTGCAGAGTTGCCGGACGGAAAAGTCGGTTTACTTTATGAAAAAGTGGGTGGTGAGATCAGATATGTTCGCTTAGAGGTTGAACAGATTTTAAAAGATGATAGGCTAAATAACTACAAGCGGTCGTTTTTCTAAATTTTTGTTAAAAGACTATTATTTATTTAATTCTTGTAAATATAAAAAGACCGCTTGTAGCGGTCTTTGAAAGAAAGTTAATTGTTAGATTTCTCTGCTCGGAATACACCAATAGCATTTTGTTGGCTACCTTCTTCGGTTCTGTAATCTCCAATTAACTCTCCAGCATTTTCTCCAAAGAAACCACCTTGCACGCTGATATAATTTTTACTTCCAGAGAACGTGTTCTTGGTAATACTTGCTGAAATTTCAACGGGTTTAAAAGCACTATTTTCTAAAGATGATTTTACCGTACCTGTTAAGATTTTTTGGTTGAAGTCAGCGACAAATTCGGACGTGCCTTTAGTAATTGCATTGAGAGTTCCTGTACCATCTGATGAATAGATATTAAAACTCTTCCCTTTATAGGTTATCTCTCCTGCTGTTGGCATTGCTTTAGACAGGTTTATACCAGAAGTAAACAAATATTGATTTTCTAAGTCATTTTGTGCAATGAATACTATTTGAGTGTTTTTCCCTTTTTCAGCATATAATTT
>NZ_JBXGGI010000129.1:0-18014 GCF_056854775.1 Mannheimia sp. | reverse complement strand
TCATTTTATTTCTTATTTAATGTATCTAACTAAATCCACTAGGCTGTCCAGCACCAAATCTGCTTTTGCTTCACCTTCTGCGGTAATGGCTTTGCCTGTTCTTACCAATACTTTGGTTTTCACGCCGGCATTTTCCGCTGCTAGTAAGTCTTCCAATTTATCGCCCACCATATAAGATTGGCTAGGATCGATATTCAGATCTTTAATTGCTTGCTCAAACATTCCTGCTTTTGGCTTGCGGCAGTCGCAATCTTCACGGTATTCGCCTTTTCCCTCCGGATGATGCGGGCAGTAGTAAATGCCGTCTAGCACCACGCCGTAATCTTCATCGAGCGACCAATCCATCCACTCAGTGAGCTGCATAAATTGTTCTTCGCTGAAATAACCCCGAGCAATGCCGGATTGATTGGTAACCAGCACGAGCAAATAGCCTTTATCTTGAAGCTGCTTTAACGCTTTGCCAACACCGTCAATGAACTGGAAATCATCAATTTTATACACATAGCCGTGATCGATATTAATTGTGCCATCACGATCAAGAAAAATTGCTTTTTTAGCCATCAATTTGATCCTTTAATAAAATCGACCACCATTTGATGATGTTCGCTTGTTTTGAATTTATCAAAAACCTGCTCAATCACGCCTTGTTCATTCACTAAAAAACTGATGCGATGAATGCCATCATAGGTTTTGCCTAAAAACTTTTTCTCGCCCCATACACCAAAAGCCTCTGCCACTTGGTGGTCTGGGTCTGATAACAAAGTGAAATTAAGCTCTTTTTTCTCGACAAATTGAGCCAGTTTTTTCGGTAAATCAGGGCTAATTCCAAGCACGACTACGTTGAGTTCATCAAGTTCTGATTTGCTATCACGCAACCCACACGCCTGTGTAGTACAACCAGGAGTGAGGGCTTTGGGGTAGAAATAAACTAACACTTTTTTGCCCGTAAATTGGGAAAGTGAAACCGCTTCATCAACCTGATTTTGAAGGGTAAATTGAGGAGCTTTATCGCCAACTTTTAAGATATTCATTTGTAATTTTTCCATAAAAAATAACCGCTTGTATTCTACTACAAGCGGTCGATTCTGGGTATTTTTTTGCAAATTATTCTAAAAACCCTTCCAGCAATTCATTTAAGAAGAGTTTGCCGTGTTGAGTTATTTGCCAATGGGTTGGGGTTTCAGAAATATAATTTTGGTTTAACGCCCAATCCATTGTTGGTTGGACGATTTCCCGATCTAATCCTGTAAACCATTCAAACTCTTGTTTTGGCGTGGCTTCAAGCAATCTAAAGCGGTTCATAAAAAATTCAAATGGGCGGTCGTCTAACTCAATCAAATCTTGGCCATAACGATACTCTCCTCGCATATAACCTTTTGGGTGTTTGGTTTTACTAAAGCGGTAAATTTCGCCTGTCGGGTAAGAAATTTTACCGTGAGCCCCGCAGCCTATTGCCAAATAATCGCCAAATCGCCAATAATTCAAATTGTGTCGGCACTGAAAACCTTTTTTTGCATAGGCGGAGGTTTCGTATTGCTCATAGCCTGCCGCCGTTAAAAGTTGATGCCCCTGCTCAAAAATATCCCATAATTCATCATCATCGGGCAAGGTAGGTTTGCGGTAGTAAAACATCGTATTTGGCTCAATGGTGAGTTGATACCACGATAAATGAAGTGGATTGAGAGCTATTCCCTGTTCTAAATCACTTAACGCTTGTTTTACCGATTGGTTTGGTAAACCGTGCATTAAATCAATATTAAAACTGTTCAAGCCTGATTTTGCAGAATTTTGGGCGAAAATGACCGCTTGTTTTGCCTCTTGGCTATCGTGAATACGCCCAAGCTTGAGCAGTTTTTCCGGCTCAAAACTTTGAATACCCATTGAAATGCGGGTAACGCCACCTTGTGCGTAACCTAAAAATCGCTCTGCTTCGGCTGTTCCCGGATTAGCTTCCAGCGTAATTTCAATATTCGATTCAAAAGGAATTCGCTTTTCTACTTCTTTGAGTAAATAAGCAATGCCTTCTGCTGAAAAAAGACTTGGCGTACCTCCGCCAATAAAAATGGAGTGCAATTTACGGTCGCCGATTGCCACTTGGTAAGCGGTTAAATCTTGAGATAAATCTGCAAGGAGATGTTCGATATATTCTTGTTCAGGAATTAACCCTTTTTGAGCGTGGGAGTTAAAATCGCAGTAAGGGCATTTTTGCACACACCAAGGGATATGGATATAAAGGCTTAAAGGCGGTAAAATTAGTTTCACGTTAAATATTTCGTTGTGTTTAAGAGGCGTAAATAATAACGAAAAGCAAATAAAGTGGGAAGTAGATATTTTTTCGTGAGCTAGATCACAAATTCAAAAATTACCGCTTTACCACTTTGTTGTTAATGATATGATGATTTCGTTTCAAAAAATTAATATGTTTTGATAAATTCACTTCATATTAAAAACAAACTATCCAATATAGCGACCTTAAGGAGCTTACTATGACAAAACAATTTGAACATAACGAATCACGTCGTGGTTTTATGAAATTGATGGCTGGTGTGGGTGCAGGTTTTGCATTCAGTAGTACATTAGGCACATTCTCAGCACCGGCAGCAGCGGCAACAGCTCCTGCAAAAGGCTCTGTGATTGAAGCAGGTATTTCTTACTCTCTTTCCACAGGGTTCGATCCCTTGCGTACCACCGGTGCAACACCAATGGCGGCAAATCTCCATATTTTTGAAGGACTCGTGGACTTACACCCAGCCACTCGCGAGCCATACTTAGGTTTAGCAGCAAAAATGCCAGAAAAAGTGGACGATGTAACCTACCGTGTAACACTACGTGATGGTGCGGTATTCCACGATGGTAAACCGGTTACAAGTGCGGACGTTGTTTTCTCTTTTGAACGTGTATTAAACCCGGAGAACAAATCTCTGTTCGCTGGTTTCGTACCATTTATTGAAAGTGTGAAAGCGGTTGATGAAAAAGTCGTTGAGTTTAAACTCAAATATCCGTTTGCATTATTTAACGAACGTTTAACTATCATCAGAATTGTACCAAAACACGTTGTTGAAGCAGTGGGTGAAAGCACCTTTGATGCAAACCCTGTAGGTTCCGGTCCATACAAATTTGTATCAGCAGTTAAAGATGATAAGATCGTGTTTGAAGCATTCGCAGGCTACAACGGTATCTACCCTGCTAAAGCTGAGAAAATGATTTGGTCGCTCTTATCAGATGATGCGGCTCGCGTAACTGCACAAGAGTCTAAACGTGTTCAAGCAATTGAATCAGTGCCATATCTTGATATTCAACGCTTAAAATCAAAAAGACAATCAGTTGAGTCTGTTCAATCATTCGGCTTACTATTCTTAATGTTTAACTGTGTTGAAGCACCATTTAACAACCCGAAAGTACGTCAAGCTTTCCACTATGCGTTAGATACACAAAAAATGATCGATGTGGTGTTCTTAGGTAATGCACGTGCAGCAACATCTTACTTACAAGAAACTCACCCTGATTATGTGAAAGCAGCAACTCAGTATGATTTCGATAAAGAAAAAGCTGCGGCATTATTAAAAGAAGCAGGTGTAGATAAATTAGAGTTTGAATTGCTTGCAACAGATACTTCTTGGGTAAAAGAATGTGCACCATTAATTCTTGAATCTTGGAATGCAATTCCGGGTGTGAAAGTAACTTTACGCCACTTACAATCAAGTGCGTTATATGGTGAATTTATCGCATCAGGTAACTTCAAAGTTGTTGTAGCACCGGGCGACCCTTCTGTATTCGGTAACGATGTGGACTTATTACTAAGCTGGTTCTATCGTGGCGACGGTTGGGCGAAAAACCGCTATCGTTGGTCTGATACACCAGAGTATGCAGAAGTGCAAAAACTCTTGGATGCAGCAGTGGCTGCGAAATCTCACGATGAGGCAAAAGCAGAATGGGCTAAAGTGTTCAACATTGTCGCTGAACAAGTTCCGCTCTACCCACTAATCCATCGTAAATTACCAACTGCGTGGGATGATAAAGCATTAACTGACTTCCAACCATTACCAACCACAGGTATGTCTTTCTTAGGCGTTGGACGTAAATAAGCCTTGATACACGGCTAAACAAGCGGTCGGTTTTTGGGAAATTTTTGCAAAAGTTCGACCAAAACCGACCGCTTGTAACTTTCGATTTATTCCCAAGTTTTTCCGTGTTTTCTATATAGCATAGAGTGCGTTTTACGCACTGACAACAAATCAACTAAGTGTATTCGCACTCAACCTTCCACTAATGTTTTATAGTCGGAGATAAAGATGGAAATTGTACTTCGCCTGTTATTCCGCCGTGTATTGGCTCTGCCGGTAATGATTATCGGGGTAACAGCATTAGTTTTTATTATTTTACAGTTCACGCCGGGCGATGCTGCAACCGTTGCATTAGGTGATGCAGCCAGTGATGAAGCTAAACATTTATGGCGTGAGCAACGTGGGTTAAATGATCCGTTATTGGTTCAATACTTCCGTTTTCTCGGGAACCTTCTCGTGTTAGATTTAGGGGTAACTACACCGCCTGAATTACCGATTTCATCAATGATTGCTAAAGCTTTCCCTATCACATTGCAATTAACCTTTATTGGTGTGATTCTAGCTGCGATCATTTCATTCACATTAGGGGTATTTGCCGCTCTTCATCGTGATCGTTTAGCAGACCAAATTATTCGTCTGTTCTCGGTTGCAGCTGTTGCAACGCCTTCTTTCTGGCTCGGTATTTTATTAATTCAATACTTCTCACTTGAACTGGATTGGTTACCGTCCGGTGGTTATGTGCCATTTAGTGAAAGTCCGAAAGAGTGGGCTATCTCAATGGTTCTGCCATCGCTTGCATTAGCTATTCCAGTTTGTGCATCACTCATTCGTGTGGTACGTACAGCAATGGTTGAAGAGATGGACAAAGACTATGTGCGTACGGCAATTGGTAACGGCGTACCTTACTCAACCGTTATTCGCCGTAATGTATTGCGTAATGCGTTAATTACACCGGTAACTGTTCTTGGCTTACGTGTCGGTTACTTACTGGGTGGTGCAGTCGTTATCGAACAGATTTTCGACTTACCGGGAATGGGTAAATTAATTTTCAACGGAATTACTAATGTGGACTTAAACTTAGTACAAGGCGTGGTACTAACCATTGCATTGACTTTCGTGTTAGTAAACATCATCGTTGATATTCTTTATCTGATTATTAACCCTAAAATTCGGAGTCTATAATGTTTCGTCAAGGATTAGCAGACAGACTTGCTTCTGGCGGGGCAAGATTCAAAGCATTATCAACCGCCTCCAAAATTGCCTTAATCTTCTTGATTTTTATGGCTCTTGTGGCAATTTTCGCACCATTGGTTGCACCTTATGATCCACTACAAACCCTACGCCCTGTGCAGGCTCCGGGTTCAGAATATTGGTTCGGTACAGACCGTTTAGGACGTGATATTTTCTCTCGTATTGTTTACGGAGCTAGAACCTCACTCTTTATCGGCTTAGGTGCAGTAGCTTGTGCGATTGTATTTGGTAGTATTTTAGGTGCAACAGCTGCAACTGCTGATAAATTCGGCAATGAAGTGATTATGCGTCTAATGGATATTCTAATGGCATTCCCGGGCATCGCACTTGCAGCTGTATTATTAGCGACTTTCGGCAACTCTTCACCGATTATTATCCTCACAATTGCGATTGTTTACACACCACAGTTAGCTCGTGTGGTACGTGCAAACGTGGTTTCACAATGGGAAGAAGACTACGTGCGTGCTGAGCGTGTAATTGGTGGTAGCCGTACTTACATCTTATTAAAACACGTTGTGCGTAATACCGCAGCACCTGTTTTAGTGTTCGCAACAGTAATGGTTGCTGATGCCATCATCCTTGAAGCATCACTTTCTTTCTTAGGTGCAGGGGTTCAGCCGCCACATCCATCTTGGGGTAATATCTTATCTGAAGGTCGTAACTTAGTATTAAGCGGCTTCTGGTGGGCAACGACATTCTCAGGCTTATGTGTACTTTTAACGGTATTATCATTAAATATTCTTTCTGAAGGTTTAACTGATGCATTAGCAAATCCAAAAACCAAGAAAAGCCCGACAGCAGCGAAAAGCGATGTGTCAAAACCGCTTTCAGCAGATGTTCAAGAAGCAATGGCAGAAGGTTTGGCATTAAAACGTTATTTATTACAATTAAACCAAGCAGAAACCGTACGTACTGACCGTATGCAACTTAACCCAAATGCAAAACCGATTTTGCAAGTGAAAAACTTATCTATCCGTTTCCCGAACCGTTATGGTGAAACACCATTGGTAGATAACATCAGCTTTACCGTACACGAAGGCGAAACAATGGGCTTAGTAGGTGAATCTGGTTGTGGTAAATCAATTTCTGCCTTCTCAATTATGGGCTTATTACCAAAAACAGCCAAAATCACCGGGGAAATTTTGTTTACTGACCGTGCGGGCAATCAACACGATTTATTAAAAACTGACAAGTTGAACGATCTTCGTGGTCACGAAATCTCGATGATTTATCAAGATGCATTAAGTGCCTTAAACCCATCAATGCGTATTCGTGAGCAAATGGAGCAGTTGATCAGTCGTGGTGGTAAACAATCGGCAGAGACATTACTCAAATGGGTACATCTTGATCCTGAAAAAACACTCAACCGTTACCCACACGAGCTTTCAGGTGGTCAGCGTCAGCGTGTGTTAATTGCAATGGCATTGGCTCGTGAACCAAAACTATTAATTGCGGATGAACCAACCACTGCATTAGACGTAACCGTTCAGGCAGAAGTAATTAAATTGCTTAACGAATTGCGTGAAAAACTCGGCTTTGCAATGGTGTTTGTGAGCCACGATTTAGCCTTAGTTGCTCAAATTGCTCACCACATCACGGTTATGTATGCAGGTCAAGTAGTAGAAGCATCGCCAACCAGCGACTTACTAATGCACCCAACGCACGAATATACACGAGGCTTATTAGGTTCAGTACTTTCAACCGAATGCCGTGCAGAACGCTTATATCAAATTCCGGGCAGTGTGCCTTCTCCGTTTGACTTTGCAGACGGCGACCGTTTCGCCAGCCGCTCATTGCGTCCTGATGCGAATCCGAAACAACAGTTGAAACTTGTTCCAACTGGAGAACACCCACAACACGTTTGGGCATCTCACTTAGAAGAAAATCAGGGAGCTAAACTATGAGTATGAAGCCCATTAAAGAACAGCCAATTATTGAGCTGAGAGATATTGTTGTCGAGTTTCGCTCCCGCGATGGAACACTATTCAACCCGAAAAAATTCCGTGCGGTAAATGGCGTGAGTTTAGATATTCACGCTGGTGAAACAGTCGGCATTGTAGGGCAATCCGGTTGTGGTAAATCAACATTGGCAAGCGTCATTATCGGCTTACAAAAACCAACTTCAGGTACGGTAAAATTCAACGGCTTACAGATGAAATATGGCAGTGCTGAAGCCCGTAAGCAGTTTGGTCGCCAAGTATCGGTTATCTTCCAAGATCCGGCAACCGCCCTTAACCCTCGTATGCGTGTACTGGATATCTTGAAAGATCCGATGGATATCCACAATGTATTAGAGCCAAACGAGCGTGAAAAAAGAGTTTACGAACTCTTAAACCGTGTAGGTTTACCTCGCTCTGCTGCCTTAGTTGAGCCAACTCGTTTATCAGGTGGTCAAAAGCAACGTGTGGCGATCGCTCGTGCATTGGCTCTTAATCCAAATTTGATAGTAGCAGATGAGCCGACTTCCGCACTGGATGTATCTGTTCGAGCTCAAGTTCTGAACTTACTTGCCGATCTGAAAAAAGAGTTAAACCTTGCAATGGTGTTTATCTCTCACGATTTGCAAACTGTTCGTCAAGTGTCTGACCGCATTGTGGTAATGAATGGCGGTAAAATCATCGAGCAAGGCGAAGCCTCACAAGTCTTCGATAGCCCACAAGATGAATACACCCGCATTCTGTTAGACGCAGCTCCATCATTATTGTAATTGTACTTTTAGTCCTACAAGCGGTAAAATTTGCTGAAAATTTTACCGCTTGTTTTTTATTTCTATGATCAAAATTACCCAAACAATAGATACTGATTTACTCATTGTCGGCTCTGGCATTGCCGGGCTTTCTGCGGCTGTTGAGGCAAAGAGCAAAGGCTTAAATCCGTTGCTGATTAGCAAATCCACCATTGGTTCCGGTGCAAGTTATTTTCCGCTAAAAGCCACATTAGGTATTCAAGTAACAGGCGATGAAGCCGACCACGCTCTTTTTAGAGAAGATATTGAACATATCGGCAAAGGCAAAATCAACGCCAATGTAGTGCAAGCTTATATTGAAGACTCACCGAAAGCTATTGAGTTATTAGAGCGTATCGGCTTTAAACCGTGGAAACGAAACGACAACCGCCCGGCTTGCTTTGCTAAATATGCTCGCCCGATTTATTTAATTAAAGATTGGCGAGAGGCTGCCATACGAGCAAAACAAATTTTACAAGAGCAGCAGATTCCTTTCTATGAAAATGCCACCCTTTTACATATCGTAACAGACGATAATCAAGTACAAGGGGCAGTATTTTCTCTCGTTACAAGCGGTCAAATTTCTTATATTTTTTGCAAAACCAATCATATTATTTTAGCTGCCGGCGGGATTGCCGGACTTTATAAAGATAACCTCTACCCTGCTGATGTAATAGGCTCACTCCATTCTGTTGCCAAGCAAGCCGGGGCGACTTTAGTCAATCTTGCTTTTATCCAATTTATTCCTGCTTTTGTTGAGCCCAAATATAAAGTCTTATTTGGCGAACATACGTTGAAATATGTAACAGAAATTACCGATTCGCAAGGCAATAATTTATTCCCTCATTTAAGCCAAACGCAATTTAGTAAAATGATGTTGGAACGTAGTCATTATGCTCCTTTCAGTTTGGATTTTGAGTGCGTGGAATTTGACTTAGTGATGATGAAGCATTTGCTGGAAAATCCAAATGAAAAAGGTATTTATCTCAAATACAGCCCAAAACTCTATGCAGACACAGAAGAATTTTACACCGTTTATTTGAATTGGCTGAAAAATGAAGTGGGAATTGATTTAGTCAAAGATAGAATTGCGATTAAACCTTTTGCTCACAGCTGCAACGGTGGCATTCAAATCAACCAATGGGGTGAAAGTTCGGTGAAAGGCTTATTTGCAATCGGCGAAATTGCTCATTGTATTGAAGGTGCAAACCGTATGGGCGGAAATTCAGTTGGCGGCGGTTTGGTATTTGCCAAACGTGCGGTAGCGGAAATTTCTCGCTCACTAGAACAAGCTAATTTGCAAAAAAACACCGAAATTTCACCGCTTGTAATGGCAGAAAAAGCATTAAATCAGCTTGCTAACTCAAATGCTAATCTTGAACTAACCGCCAGTGAAGTGCTTTCCTCTATTCGAGAAAAAATGGCATTATATGCTAATGTTTACCGCACTCGAAGTAACCTTCAACATCTGCTTGATGAATTAAATCGTTTGGAACAACAATTTGACCCAATCCATCACGCTCAGTATCAAGGCATTGAAGTTTACAATGCACTAAAAACCGCTCAATTAGTGGTAAATAATATGCTCAATGAGAAGAGTTTGGGGGCACACTACTTAGATGCACAAAATTAGTCTATAATAGTTCACTTTTCATAAAAAATAATAAATTAGGAGTATAAATGAATAACTACCTACTTAAATTAAAACCGATGACAGCAGTCATACTTTCTCTTTTAACGGTCTTTATCTTAGGTTTTACAATGATTGGGCTTGGTTGGGTGCCACAAATTTCGATTTTAGCGGTTATTGTCATTCTGTTACTTTTCGGATTGCTTAATAAAATTCCGTTTAAAAATATGCAAGAAGGTATGGCAAATGGGCTGATGTCCGGTATCGGTGCAGTTTACTTGTTCTTTTTTATCGGATTATTAGTTTCAGCCCTAATGATGTCTGGGGCAATTCCTACCTTAATGTATTATGGTTTAAGTGTGATTTCGCCTGAATTATTTTACATCTCTGCTTTTGCCTTAAGTTCTGTGGTAGGTATCGCCTTAGGCAGTAGTTTAACTACGACTGCAACTATCGGCGTTGCTTTTATCGGTATGGCTTCAGCATTTGGGGCTAACCCTGCTATTGTAGCCGGTGCGGTTGTTTCAGGTGCATTTTTTGGCGACAAAACGTCTCCACTATCAGACACTACAACTATTGCAGCTTCTGTTGTAGGAATTGATATGTTCGCTCATATCCGCAATATGCTTTATACCACTATTCCGGCGTGGATTTTAACAGCTCTTATCCTTTGGTTTTTAACTGAGCCGGCTGATGCTCAAAATTTAGCAAATATTGAGAGTTTAAAAACTAATTTACAAGAAACAGGATTAATACACGGCTACTCTTTGTTACCTTTTGTTACCTTAATTTTAATGGCAATTAAGCGTGTTAATTCCATTTATATTATTGTTACTACAGTAATGCTCTCCCTGGTTATTACCTATATTCACAGTTCACCAACCCTTGAACAACTAGGCAATTATTTCTTTACCGGCTATAAACCCGTTGAAGGTGTAGATTTAGGCGAAGTAGCATCATTAGTTTCTCGTGGAGGAATTAATAGTATGTTCTTTACCATTACTATTGTGCTATTAGCCTTAAGTTTAGGCGGTTTATTGCAAATTCTAGGTATTTTACCTGCCCTGCTAAAAGGTATTAGTGGCTTCTTAACCAACACCGGACGTGTTACTTTTGTGGTGGCAAGTACCGCAGTTGGTATTAACGTCTTGATCGGCGAGCAATATTTAAGTTTATTATTATCAGGAAATACCTTCCGTTCAACTTACGAGCGTTTAGGTTTAGATCTTAAAAATTTATCTCGCACTATTGAAGATGCCGGTACGGTAATCAACCCATTAGTGCCTTGGAGTGTGTGTGGTGTGTTTATCAGTAGCGTACTCAATGTATCGGTGTTAGACTATTTACCTTATGCGTTCTTCTGTTATATCTGTTTAATCCTCACCTTAATTTTTGGATTTACAGGGGTAACTATTAGTAAAAAAGCAAACTAAAATGTAAAACTAAGCGATAAAAAAATGCCTACAAATTTGTAGGCATTTTTTCTAATTAGAGTTGGAGAACCACTTGTTTTGCTAATTCTCTGGCGAGTTTATCAATATGCAATACATCTGCAATTTCTTTCACTTGGATTGGAGCAATATTTTCCACCACTGTTCGATTTACATTTACAATATCGGTAAAGCGGATTTGCCCATTTAAAAACGCCTCAACGGCAACTTCATTTGCCGCATTCATCGCCGTAGTTGCATATTGCCCTTCGGCAAAAGCCTCAATCGCTAATTTTAAGTTCGGATAACGAGCAAAATCAGGCTCAATAAAAGTCAGCTCTTTGAGCTTAAAGAAATCGAGCGGTGGCACGCCAGCATTAATGCGGTTGGGGTAAGCCATTGTGTGAGCAATCGGGGTACACATATCCGGATTTCCCATTTGAGCAATAACCGAACCATCAATATACCGTACCATTCAGTGAATGATTGGTTGTGGGTGAATAATAATTTCCATCTCGTCTGCCGTTGCATTAAACAGCCAACGAGCTTCAATGTACTCCAAACCTTTATTCATCATTGTGGCAGAATCGACCGAGATCTTTTTCCCCATCGACCAATTTGGGTGAGCAACGGCTTGAGCAGGTGTAATCGCATCAAATTCATTTAATGGCTTAGTACGGAATGGACCGCCCGATCCTGTTAAAATAATTTTGCTTACGCCTAATTCTGCAAGCGGGCAAAAGCCCACTTTCTCTTGAGCTTCAGGCGGTAGCGATTGGAAAATCGCATTGTGTTCACTATCTACAGGGAGTAATTTCGCACCGGATTTGCGAGCCTCATCAATAAAAATCTGCCCACAAGTAACAAGAGATTCTTTGTTCGCCAGTAGCACTCTCTTGCCTGCTTTCACCGCAGAAAGCGTTGGTAATAAGCCTGCCGCCCCCACAATTGCTGCCATTACCATATCCACATCAGCGTGAGCACAAAGATCACAAATCGCTTTCTGCCCTGCTAATACTTCGGTTTTTATGCCTAAATTCGCTAATACTGTTTTCAATTCTTGAGCTGCTTTTTCATCGTCCATTGCAGCAAAAATCGGCTTGTATTGTTGGCATTGCTCGATCATTAACGCAACATTTTTTCCGCCTACTAAGGCAAAAATTTCGTACTGTTCTTTATTATGCTCAACTACCGATAAGGTGCTTTTACCAATAGAACCTGTTGAGCCTAAAACCACTAATTTTTTCATTTTTATATTTAATTCCTAACATCTCGTGTAGGGGCAAATTGCAATTTGCCCTACTGATTTTCACGTTTATTTGCAAATTTTTTATCAAAAACAACCGCTTGTATTTAACTTGAAAGTCGTTTTGCCTCAATCACATCATCTAATTGCGATACTCTGGCTAATAATTTATTTAAAATCGCAACATTATTGAGCTGAATTTCCATATCAATAGTTGCAAGGCTTCGTTTGACATCCGTTCGGCTCGAAACGCCTAACACGTTTACTTTTTCATTCGCCATAATCGCACTCACATCTCGTAATAAACCATTTCTATCATTTGCAATCACACGAATAGTCAAACTCAAGCCTGAAACATAACCTTCCCCCCAATCTGCTTCCACCACACGTTCCGGATTTGCATTCAATAATTCGTGTAATTGCTCACAATCCGCACGATGAATAGAAATACCCCGTCCTTGCGTGATATAGCCTAAAATTTCATCTCCCGGAATCGGCTGGCAACAACGAGCAATAGAGTGCATTAAATTCCCTACCCCCTCAACAACCACATAACCTTTACTTGGTTTTGGTTGGTTGTTGTTTTTATTAACCTGTTTTAGTACCGCCTCATCTTCTTGTTCAGCCGTTGGTTTAATTAATTTTGATTGCAAATAGTGCATTAATTGATGCAGACGAATATCGCCGCCGCCAATACCTGCGTATAAATCATCAAATTGTTTTAAATTATAGCGAGGCAGTGCGTATTCCTCAATTTGTCTGAGCGTGAAGCCAAATTTCTCCATTTCAGCTTCAAGAGCTTCTTTACCAATCGGAATATTCTTTTCACGATCTAATTTCTTAAACCACGCAATAATTTTTGAACGAGCTTTGCCGGTATTAACGAAACCAGCATTTGGATTGAGCCAATCTCTGCTTGGGTTTGGCTCTTTTTGCGTGATAATTTCAACCTGATCGCCCATCTGTAAATGGTAAGTAAAGGGCACAATTCGCCCGGCTACTTTTGCACCAATACAACGATGCCCGATTTCACTATGAATTGCGTAAGCAAAATCCAGCGGTGTGGCTTTTTGTGGCAGATCGATTACCTCTCCTCTTGGCGTAAAGACATAAACACGGTCATCAAAAATTTGTGTCCGCATTTCTGCCACCATATCACCGGAATCAGCAAGATCGTTTTGCCACTCAAGCAATTTCCGTAGCCACACAATTTTTTCTTCGTAGCCTGAACGCCCTGCGGTTGCTCCTTCTTTATATTTCCAGTGAGCCGCCACGCCAAGCTCCGCATCATCGTGCATTTTTTGGGTGCGAATTTGCACCTCAATGGTTTTATCGCCTTCACCTAATACAACGGTATGTAATGATTGATAGCCGTTAGGTTTTGGGTTAGCAATATAATCATCAAAATGTTCCGGCAAGTGGGTATATTTAGTATGAATAATGCCCAATGCCGTGTAGCAATCTTCTAAAGTTGGCACAATCACGCGTACGGCTCGCACATCAAAAAGCTGATTAAATCTCAGACGCTTTTTCTGCATTTTTTTCCAAATGCTGTAGATATGTTTCGGACGACCATAAATCTGCACATTCTCAATTTCACCCGCTAAACAAGCGGTCAAATCTGCTACAAAATTTGCAATATAGCGTTCACGATCCACACGGCGTTCACCTAAATCAAACTTCGCTATTTGAGTGTAAGAGACAGGGTGTAAAATGCGGAAGCAGTAATCTTCCAGCTCCCATTTAAGTTGCCCTATGCCTAAGCGGTTGGCAAGTGGAGCATAAACGTGGGAACATTCTTTAGCAGCTAATACCGTATCTTCCTCCGTGTGATGGCTGCCATCACGCAAATAAGCAATTCGTTCGGCAAGTTTGATAACTACACAGCGGAAATCATCAACCATTGCCAGCAACATACGGCGGATATTATCGATTTGTAAATCAGATACATTGTGAGCAGAGAGCTGGCGGATATTTTCCATTTCCAGCACGCCTTTCACGAGGTTTTTGATATGATTATTGAAATCTTCTTTTAATTGAACAAGATCAATAATGTTATGCTTCACAAGCGGAAATAAAAGTGCTGCAACCAGACTGTCATCGTCCATATTTAAGCCGTGTAACACTTCTACCATCTCAATGCCATACCACATCAAACTGTAATCGGCATCAAGCTTTTCTTGAGCGTAATCCCAAGCGTGTTGAATGCGTTCACTCGTTACAGGAGACATATTCAGACTCGCACACCAGCTTGCTAATTCAAAATTATTTGGATCAAGTTGGTGGGAATAACGAATTGCTACCATAAAGCCTCCTTGTAAATTTTCGTCAAAATCAGACCGCTTGTTATCGCTTGATATGGAGTGTAATTATACGTCTAATTTCAGAAAAAATTTACCCTTTTTATAAAAATTTAGCGTATAGCTTACCACTTAAATTACTCCTTAAGAGGTATCAACCTTGTGATAAATCAAACCTATCAACACAATCATTTGCACGACATCTCTCTCTTGATTAAAATGACTGCGTTTTTATTTTTAAATTTTATCTTTTCTGTGGGAAACAATGACAATTTTAGCTTTAGGGATTAATCATAAAACCGCTTCTGTGGGTTTAAGAGAGAAAGTCGCATTTGTTGATGACAAACGTGATCTCGCTCTTACTCAAATTCAAGAAAGCGGATTAGCCGAAAGCGTTGTTATTCTTTCTACCTGTAACCGCACCGAACTCTATTTCCACCAGCCTAATATTTCTCCTCGTGAAGAGAGCGAGGAAAATATTCAGTGGCGTGAACAATGCTTCCAATGGTTTGCTCAAATTCATCATCTTGATGAAAATGAACTACGTGAATGCCTCTATTTCAAACAAAATTTAGAAGCGGCTAACCATTTAATGAAAGTGGCAAGCGGTTTAGATTCTCTCATTTTAGGTGAACCTCAAATTTTAGGACAGGTAAAACAGGCTTATCAATATAGCGAAGATTTTTACCAACAACATCGCAAAACGATGTCTACAAAGCTCTCTCGCTTATTCCAACGTACCTTTGCAACGGCAAAACGCGTGCGTTCTGAAACCGAAATTGGTAGCCAAGCAGTTTCTGTTGCCTACGCTGCTTGTGGTTTAGCTCGCCAAATTTTCGATAATTTCGGCAAATTACGCTTCTTGCTTGTTGGTGCGGGCGAAACCATTGAATTAGTAGCTCGTTATTTAATTCAACACGGTGCGAAAAATATTATGGTAGCAAACCGTACTCATATTCGAGCAGAAATGTTGGCAGAAAAATTAAATGCCCCGATGCAAATTCTCTCACTGAGTGCATTGCAATTAGGCTTAAACCAAGCGGATGTAGTCATTAGTTCCACCGGTAGCCCCGATATGCTAATTACAAAAGAGATGGTTGAATTTGCTCAGAAACAACGTCAATTTGACCCACTGTTGCTCATTGATATTGCTGTTCCTCGTGATATTGATGAAAAAGCCGGCGAATTAGATGGGGTTTATTCTTATAGTGTGGATGATTTACAAAATATCATTCAACGCAATATGGCTCAGCGAGAAGAAGCGGCGAAACAAGCGGCTGAAATCGTCAAAGAAGAAAGCAAAGCCTTCTTTGAGTGGTTAAAGCAGCAGCAGTCAAGTGATCTTATCAAACGCTATCGCCAAGATGCGGAACAAATCCGCCAAGAGTTATTAGAGAAAGCTCTCCAAGCAATAAATCAAGGGCAAGATAGCCAACGTGTTTTGAGTGAATTAAGTTACAAACTAACAAACCAACTGCTCCACGCTCCAACCCAAGCCTTGCAATCTATGGCAAAAAGTGGAAATTCAACGGGCTTGCAAAGTTTTTCTAAAGCTCTCAGGTTGGAGGAATAATTTACCTATAAGTTAAATTTCGGACGCACGTTGTGCGTCCCCACGCCAATCTATATTTCTTATCCTTTCTTCTGATTTTAACTTTCCTCAAATTTCCGCTATAATAAGCCAATTTTTGCAACACATTGCAAATCACTGAATTTAGAGGATAAAAAATGACTCCTGTTGTTGCCCTAGTTGGCAGACCAAATGTAGGTAAATCTACCTTATTTAACCGCTTAACCCGTACCCGAGATGCGTTAGTAGCAGACTTTCCAGGCTTAACCCGCGATCGTAAATACGGACACGCCAATATTGCGGGCTATGATTTTATCGTGATCGACACAGGCGGTATTGATGGCACAGAAGAAGGTGTGGAAGAAAAAATGGCAGAACAATCGCTACTCGCGATTGAAGAAGCTGATGTAGTGCTTTTCTTAGTCGATGCTCGTGCCGGCTTATTGCCTGCGGATATTGGCATCGCACAATATTTACGCCAACGTGAAAAAACCACTGTGGTGGTTGCTAATAAAACAGACGGTATTGATGCTGACTCTCACTGTGCAGAGTTTTATCAGCTCGGTTTAGGCGAAGTAGAACAAATCGCGGCTGCTCAAGGGCGTGGCGTAACACAACTTATCGAGCAAGTGCTTGCTCCACTTGGCGAACAGCTAAATGCAGATCAAGCGGTCGAAAACGATGAAAATTTTGCAAATGATGAAGCAGCTGACGAATGGGATACTGATTTCGACTTCGACAATGAAGAAGATACCGCATTATTAGATGAAGCATTGGAAGAAGATGCTGAAGAGTCCATTGAAGATAAAAACATCAAAATTGCGATTGTCGGCAGACCAAACGTAGGCAAATCAACCCTCACTAACCGTATCTTAGGCGAAGAACGTGTGGTAGTGTATGATATGCCTGGCACAACCCGTGATTCTATCTACATTCCAATGGAGCGTGATGGTCAGCAATATACTATTATCGACACCGCCGGCGTGCGTAAACGTGGCAAGGTCAATTTAGCGGTTGAAAAATTCTCAGTCATCAAAACCTTACAAGCCATTCAAGATGCCAATGTGGTGCTTTTAACCATTGATGCTCGTGAAGGGATTTCTGATCAGGATTTATCGCTACTCGGCTTTATTTTAAATGCAGGTCGTTCACTTGTAATTGTAGTAAACAAATGGGACGGCTTATCGCAAGATATTAAAGATCAAGTGAAATCAGAATTAGATCGCCGTTTAGATTTTATCGACTTTGCCCGTGTGCACTTTATTTCTGCATTACACGGTTCCGGTGTGGGTAATTTGTTTGATTCGGTGAAAGAAGCTTACGCTTGTGCCACCCAAAAAACGTCCACCTCAATGCTGACCCGTATTTTGCGTATGGCAGCAGATGAACACCAACCTCCATTGGTAAACGGTCGCCGAGTGAAATTGAAATATGCTCACCCGGGTGGTTATAATCCGCCGATTATTGTAATTCACGGCAATCAGGTAGAAAAATTAGCGGATTCTTACAAACGCTATTTAAGCAATTACTTCCGTAAGAGTTTGAAAATTATCGGCTCGCCAATTCGCATTTTATTCCAAGAAGGGAATAACCCATTTGCGGGCAAGAAAAATAAACTGACGCCAAACCAACTGCGTAAACGTAAACGTTTGATGAAGTTTATTAAGAAAAGTAAGAAATAAATTATGCTCTCTCGCCCTTTGGGAGAGAGACCCGAAAAATGTTTCGTACAGAAACATTTTTCAGAGAGAGGCAAGCGGTTATTTTTTATGAAAATTTTGCACTTTCCTCTCCCTGA
>NZ_JBXGGI010000128.1:0-7501 GCF_056854775.1 Mannheimia sp. | reverse complement strand
TAATTCATTATGGAGGCGAGATGTCTGAACCGATTAGATTAACCCAGTTCAGCCACGGGGCGGGTTGAGGTTGTAAGATTTCTCCTAAGGTGTTAGGGACAATTTTACAAACGCAATTAGATAAATTTATCGACCCGAATTTGCTCGTAGGTAATGAAACGGCGGACGATGCGGCGGTTTACGATCTAGGCAATGGGCAGGCGATTATCAGCACAACAGATTTCTTTATGCCGATTGTGGATGACCCGTTTGATTTCGGGCGGATCGCCTCTGCTAACGCCATAAGCGATATTTACGCAATGGGTGGCAAGCCGATTATGGCGATTGCCATTCTTGGCTTTCCTGTGAATAAATTGCCGGCGGAAGTGGCTCAGCAAATTGTAGAAGGCGGGCGTTTTGCCTGTCAGCAAGCCGGTATTGCGTTGGCTGGTGGGCATTCGATTGATTCGCCTGAGCCGATTTTTGGCTTAGCGGTAACCGGCATTGTGCCGACTGAGCGTGTGAAACGTAACGCTTCGGCAGTTGCCGGCTGTGAACTGTTTTTAACCAAGCCGTTAGGGATTGGGGTTTTAACCACTGCCGAGAAAAAAGGCTTGCTCAAGCCGGAACATCAGAATTTGGCAAGTGAAGTGATGTGCCAAATCAACTTAATTGGGGCGGAATTTTCCGAACTTGCTGAAGTAACGGCAATGACAGACATCACCGGTTTTGGCTTGCTTGGGCATTTAAGCGAAGTGTGCCAAGGCTCGAATGTGCGTGCGGAAGTACATTTTGCCGATATTCAAACCCTAGACGGCACGAAAGAGTATATCGCCTTAGGGGCAGTGCCGGGTGGTACGAATCGTAACTTTGACAGCTACGGGCATTTAATTTCAGCGATGACGGACGAGCAAAAAGCGATTTTATGCGATCCACAAACCTCAGGCGGTTTATTGGTAGCGGTGCTGCCACAAGCGGTCGAAAAAATCCAACAAATTGCAAAGCGGGCAAATGTATTACTATTCCACGTTGGCAAATTGCTTGAAATGGAAGAGGGAAAACCACTTATTGAGGTAATTTGATGTTTAAACCAAATGTAACAATGGCTTGCGTGGTACATTGCAAGGGCAAGTTTTTGTTCGTTGAAGAGATTGAATATGGTAAACGAACACTTAATCAACCGGCAGGGCATTTAGAACCAAATGAAACGTTGCTGGAAGGGGCAAGCCGAGAGTTGTTTGAAGAAACCGGTATTCGGGCGGAAATGGCAAGCCTTGTAAAAATTTATCAATGGCAAGCCCCACGCTCTAAAACGGACTATTTGCGTTTTCTGTTTACGGTAGAGCTTGATGATTGGCTTGAGCCTCATCCGCAAGATGCAGATATTACACAAGCTCTCTGGTTAAGTGTAGAGGAATTTAACCACTATATTCAGCAAGAGGGGCAATGTGAACGTAGCCCACTGGTGGTGCAATCACTGAAAGATTATTTGAACGGCGAGCGTTATCCGCTCTCGTTACTAAATGCGTTTGAGTGGAGGCAAAATGCAGCAATTTGATGTGGTGATTGTAGGCGGGGCGGTAAGCGGCTCGGTGTTGGCGTTGGCGTTAAGCAGTTTTTGTCAGTACAAAATCTCCATTGCGATAGTTGAAAAATCGTTGCCCAACTATGAACAACAAGGCGGTTTTGATGCTCGTAGTATTGCCTTAGCTGAAGGCAGTTTGCAAAAAATGAGTCAAATTCTACCGCTTGTAGGCGAGAATTTGGGCGAGATGATTCAAGCTATTGCCACCCCAATTCAACAAATTCAAGTAGCAGATAAAGGGCATTTCGGAAAAGCTACTCTTAAAGCAACCGAGCAGAATGTTCGCCAACTCGGTGCGGTGGTCGAGCTGGCAAAATTAGGCAAAAATTTAACCGCTTGCATTGAAAAACAGCCGAATATTCACGTTTTCTGTCCGAATGAAGTTAAGTCAATTAAACGCTCACAGCAATATTGTGAACTGACGCTAAAAGATGGCGAGAAGCTGAGCTGTTCTTTACTTGTGGCGGCTGATGGTATTCAGTCTCAAATTGCTAAACAATGTGGAATAGAAACTGTACAAGTTCGAGATTATAAACAATCAGCCATTATCGCTAATGTAGAGCTGAATAAATGGCATCAATATCAAGCCTTTGAGTATTTTACCGAACAAGGACCTTTTGCCTTACTGCCGTTAAGTGGCAATATGATGTCGTTGGTTTGGTGTGTGAAAAATGCAGATGAATTGGTACAGTTGTCAGATAATGAATTTTTAAGCCGATTACAACATCAATTTGGTTGGAAATTAGGGCAGTTTTTGCGTGTCAGCAAGCGGTTTGTTTATCCGCTGATTTTGCAAAAAGCAGAAAGTCATATTCATCACCGATTGGCTATTGTCGGTAACGCAGCACAGATGCTTCACCCGGTAGCAGGGCAGGGGTTTAACTTAGGATTGAGAGATTTGTACGCATTGGCAAAGCGAGTAGCCGAAGCCTTTAATCAGGGCAAAGATATTGGCGACTTTTCGTTGTTAGTCGAGTTTGAAAAAGAGAGAGTGCAAGATCAAAGTCGTATTATCAATGCAACAAGCGGTTTAATTTCTGTCTTTTCTTGCGGAATGTTGCCTATGCAAGCTATGCGGAACTTAGGGCTATTCGCCGTTTCACACTCGAAAACGGCTAGGGATTTTATAGCTAATCGAGCATTAGGGTGGTAAAAGTACAAAATCTTAAATTTTCTATTTGACATTGTTGCAAGAACGCTATATTATTCTGCCGTTTAAAAATCAATCCTAAGCCTTGAATGAAAATTCAAGGCTTTCCTTTTAGTGGAAGCCCTAGAAATTTTGTTTGCCGTAAAATCGGCAAAAAAATTTTACCTAAAATTGGCAACCGATTGCCGTAATCGTTTGCTAAGATGGTTTTGTATGCTTTCATCTGAGTAACTGCAAGAGTTACATCGTCATCACACAAAGAGAGTAAAAAATGACCACAGAAAATATGAATACGCCAAAACAGGCGTTTATCGGCTTGCAAATGTTGTTTGTTGCATTTGGGGCATTGGTATTAGTTCCGCTAATTACCGGTTTAGATCCTAATGTTGCCCTTCTTACTGCCGGTGTCGGCACTCTAATTTTCCAAGTTTGTACTAAACGTCAAGTCCCTGTTTTTCTCGCATCTTCTTTCGCTTTTATTGCTCCAATCCAATTCGGTGTCCAACAATGGGGTATTCCTGTAACAATGGGAGCATTACTATGCTCAGGTTTCATTTATATGGCATTATCTGCTTTAGTGAAAGCAAAAGGTGTTGAAATCTTACATAGATATTTTCCACCAATTGTGATTGGTCCTGTGATTATGGTGATCGGTTTGGGTCTTGCTCCTGTGGCAGTAGATATGGCAACAGGTAAATCAGCAAACATTCCATATAACACTGCAATTGTTGTTTCAATGACAACGTTGGTAACTACCCTTATTGTGGCTGTTTTTGCTAAGGGTTTATTGAAATTAGTACCAATTTTAGCCGGTTTAACAGTAGGCTATATTTTATCTATCTTTATGGGATTGGTGGATTTTACCAAAGTGATTGAAGCTCCTTGGTTTAGCTTACCAAATGTTTCTGCACCTGAATTCAAATTAGATGCTATTCTTTACTTACTACCAATTGCTCTTGCTCCTGCAGTTGAGCATTTAGGCGATGTGATGGCAATCAGACAAGTTGCCGGTAAAGATTTTATGAAAAAACCAGGCTTACACCGTACACTTTTAGGAGATGGTTTAGCAACTTCTGCGGCAGCGGCATTAGGTGGTCCACCAAATACGACTTATTCAGAAGTAACCGGTGCAGTGATGCTAACCAAAAATTTCAATCCGAAAATTATGACTTGGGCTGCGTGTTGGGCAATTGCCTTCTCATTCTGCGGAAAAATTGGGGCATTCCTTGCAACGATCCCGACTTTCGTGATGGGCGGTATTATGATGTTGCTATTCGGTGCAGTAGCCGTTGTGGGTATCAATACCTTAATCAAAGCTAAAGTTGATTTAAGTATTCCACGCAATCTTTGTATTGCTTCTGTTGTAATGACATTCGGGATTGGTGGTATGTTAATCAACATCGGCGAGTTCTCTTTGAAGGGAATCAGCTTATGTGCTTTAGTAGCGATTGTGCTAAATATCGTATTACCAAAAGAAAAAAACGTAACTCACTAATCGGAAAGGACGCTAATGCGTCCTTTTTGTTAAAAATTCTAAAATAAGGAATAATCTATGCAAAAATTAACGTTCAATCCCCCTCTTCTTAATACGCCTTGTCCTTGGTGCTCTGAGCTCGACAACTTGCGTGAACTCTATGCGTGTGAATACACGGGGGCTGTTACTACGCGTACTTCAATGTTAGAGCCATATCCACACGATTGGGCGAACAATCAATATGTTTTATTTGATTCTACTGCTCAACAAGTTGCCGGTGTAAATGTACAAAATGCAACTGCTATGCAAACTTCCAGCCTCAATACCATTGGGCTTAGTCCAAATAATTTAGCTGTAACCAAAGGTTTTGTTCGTACAATTTCTGATGAATTAAGCTCAAATAGCAGTAAACCGTTTATCATTTCTGTATTTGGCTCACCTGAGGAAGTGGGGGATTGCTACGAGCAGATTTGTGCGTTACAAAATGAAGTGAAAATGCCATTGGCAATGGAAATTAATATTTCTTGCCCGAATATTCCTGGTAAAGTTTCGCCAGCTTATTCCGCAGAGGAACTTCTGCCGTATTTAAAAGCACTACAAACAACGCTGGAGAAACTTAATCAGGGGGAAAATGCTCTGCCAATCGGCATCAAAATTCCGCCGTTTACTTACCAAAATCAGTATGATGAATTGATTAAAGGGTTATTACAAGCGGTCGAAAATGGTAAAAATTTACCAATTACTTTTATTACTTCAACGAATACGCTTGGCTCATCATTGTTAATGCAAGGTGATAAATCGGTATTAAACTCAGAAGTGGGTACAGGTGTAGGAGGAATGGCGGGAACTGCAATTCACGCCCTTTCTCTTGGAAATGTTTACACACTACGTCAAATGCTTGACCAAGAGCCGGCATTGAAATCACTGCAAATTATTGGTGTGGGTGGTGTAAATGATAAAGCAGGCTTTGAGCGAATGAAAGCCGTTGGGGCTGACTTTGTAGGTTTAGCAACGGCATTAGGTGTGAAAGGAATTGGCGTGTTTAAAGAGATTTTGTCTTAATCACGAAGAATAGAGGCGTGCGTTGCACGCCTAAATACTAAATAAAACATTTAGCCCAACCATTTCTCCACTAATTCATTAGTGGTTTCCTTATGCACCCACATACTGCCCAAGTCGGGGTGAGGGAATTTGGTGCGGTTGTAGCCGACAAATTGGCGAAAATCAAATACGGCGTGTGGGTAGCCGTTAATGAGTAAGAAGGCTTGATAGCCACTTTCATCCCAACAAATTTCCAAACGGCGTGGCTCGTGTAGTGAGTTTTGCTCAATATCACTGACGCTAAATACAAACAGACTATCGACCACAGGTTGCTCGGTTTGGTGTAAATCCATCGCATAAAAATAGCCTGTTTCGCCATCAATTTCAAACATCACCACTAAATGTTCGTGCTGAGTAGAATGTGCCCCATTGCGGTAAGGCTCGTTAAGTAGAATATGATCGGTTAAAACAGAGTAGAGCATTAAGTTATCCTTATATAGAAAAATGCCACCGATTTCTCAGTGGCATTTGCGATTTCATATCAGCAATTACGCTTGACCTTTAATCTCTTTACGACCATTGAACGGAGCCGGTGTACCAGCACGCTCTAACGCTTCTTCGATACGGATTAATTGGTTGTATTTCGCAACACGGTCTGAACGGCTCATAGAACCGGTTTTGATTTGACCTGCTGCTGTACCAACCGCTAAATCTGCAATCGTTGCATCTTCAGTTTCGCCTGAACGGTGAGAGATAACTGCGGTGTAACCTGCGTCTTTAGCCATTTTGATTGCCGCTAAAGTTTCAGTTAATGAACCGATTTGGTTGAATTTGATTAAGATAGAGTTTGCAATACCTTTTTCGATACCGTTTTTAAGGATTTTAGTATTAGTTACGAATAAATCGTCGCCTACTAATTGTACTTTGTCGCCTAATACTTTAGTTTGGTATGCGAAACCTTCCCAGTCAGATTCATCTTGACCATCTTCGATAGACACAATTGGATACTCTTTGCATAAGCCTTCTAAGTAGTGAGTGAACTCTTGTGAAGTGAAGGTTTTACCTTCGCCTTTCATATCGTACACATTACGTTCTTTGTCGTAGAACTCAGAAGATGCACAGTCCATCGCTAAAGTAACATCTTTACCTAATACATAACCTGCTTTTTCTACCGCTTCTTTGATACACGCTAATGCGTCTGCGTTAGAGGCTAAGTTAGGAGCGAAGCCACCTTCATCACCTACTGCGGTATTTAAACCTTTAGATTTTAATACTTTCGCTAAGTTGTGGAACACTTCAGCACCAATGCGTAATGCTTCTTTTAATGTTGAAGCACCCACCGGTTGAATCATAAACTCTTGAATATCAACGTTGTTGTCTGCGTGCTCACCACCGTTGATGATGTTCATCATTGGTAACGGCATAGAGTAAACGCCCGGAGTACCGTTTAATTCAGCGATGTAAGCATAAAGCGGTAAACCTTTAGATGCCGCTGCAGCTTTAGCGGTTGCTAAAGATACTGCTAAGATTGCGTTTGCACCAAATTTAGATTTGTTATCTGTACCGTCTAAATCGATCATAATTTGGTCGATTTCAGCTTGTGCTGTACCTTCTTTACCTTCAATTGCTTTAGCAATTTCGTTGTTTACTGCTGAAACCGCTTTTAATACGCCTTTACCTAAGAAACGACCTTTATCGCCATCACGTAATTCTAACGCTTCGCGTGAACCTGTTGATGCACCTGATGGAGCAGCTGCTAAACCTACGAAGCCACCTTCTAAGTGAACTTCAGCTTCTACGGTTGGGTTACCACGAGAGTCGATAATTTCACGACCGATTACTTTAACAATTTTAGCCATTGTTGAGTTCCTCTAATTTGAGAGTTAATAGAAAAAAAGAATAGGTATATATTAAAGCGATTTTCTGCTTTTGTCTTGGAAAAACTGTGATGAGAGTTGAGAATTTACCACTAATTTGATCTAAGACTATATTCGCTCAAGATTATAGCAATTTTTGCAAAAAACGGCAAAAATTTGCTCGCTTGTATGCTTATTTTTTGATTAAAAAAGTCAGTGTTTCATAATGTGAAGTGTGAGGGAACATATCAAACAACTGCACTTTGTTTAATTCATAATTGGTTAAGGCTGCAAAATCTTTAGCCATAGATTGAGCGTTGCAACTTGAATAGATCAAATAAGGAGAGCCTAAATCATTTAAAAATTCCGCTAAAGGTTTGCCAATACCACGTCGAGGTGGGTTCACAATCACTAAA
>NZ_JBXGGI010000127.1:0-10835 GCF_056854775.1 Mannheimia sp. | reverse complement strand
TCTAACTCTTTCGCTTCTTCATTTAAAATTTTGGCAAATTCCCACGCTAGCTTTTCACGGCTTTTGTAGTGAGCATCGTATAAGGTGTCTATCATCGTCATTGGACCCGGCAACGCCCATTTAATGGGTTTGTCAGTATGGGCTCGAAGGAATTTTGCATCTTCAACAAATACGGATTTAGGGCGAGAAACTGCTCCTACCACGGTTGGCACACTGGCATCGTAACGGTTACGAATGCGGACGGTTTCACGCTTGTTAAAATCTACGCCGTCTAAATGCTCAATGAAGGTTGTTACAAAATGTTGGCGAGTCTGTTCACCATCACTCACAATATCAATGCCAGCTGCTGTTTGCTCAGCAAGTGAAACTAAAAGGGCATCTCTTTTTGCTTGTAGTAATTCACTGCCACTGAATTTCCATTCAGACCAAAGTTTTTCAGGCTCAGCAAGCCAAGCCGGTTTGGGTAAACTGCCAGCGGTAGAAGTTGGGAGAAGGATTTTGCTCATCTTTTTTTATTCCTATTTTTCACTTAACCAAGCATCTAAAATAGCTTGATATGGCTTAATAAAATGTTCTTCGGTGTATTTGCCTTGTTTGATCGCAAGCTGAGTACGCTCTTCACGGTCATATTCCACTTGGGTAGTAGAGTAATCGCCATAAGTCAAACTGGCTTTGTAAACCTGTCCTGCTACAGAGTTTGCGTTATACACTTCCGGGCGATAGATTCTTTGGAAAGCTTCCATTGTTGCAATAGTACTGATAAGTTCCAAGTTACTATAATCGTTCAGTAGATCCGTGTTTTCATCAAAATAGAACGCATAAGGTGCAACTGATTTTGGTGGCATAAAGTAACGTACTTTTAAGCCCATTTTGGCAAAGTATTCATCGGTTAATGAATAGTCATTTTGCACATATTCTACCCCTAAAATTGGGTGAACATTGGTGGTTTTGTGATAAGTGCGAGTGGTTGCCACACTTAAACAAATCACAGGTGATTTTGGGAATTTTGCTTGATATTCAGGCGAGTTTACCAAGTGTTTATAGAGCTTGCCGTGTAAATCGCCATAGCCTTCCGGTACGCTGAAACTTGGTTTATCTTTGTTGTAATCAAGTAATAGAACACTAAAGTCATAATCACGCACATAAGATGAAAAGCTGTTACCTACAATACCATCAATGGTCTTGCCTGTTTTGTGATCGATTACATAGGTTTTAAGCCATTCAAGAGCTGGGAAAAATTCGCCTTTACCTTCTACGTCAATATCTACGGACACAATGTCTAATTTCACAGAATAACGATCCGCATTTGGGTTATCCCAATTCGCTAAATCATTAAAACGGTTATTGATCATCGTAATCGTATTTTGCAAATTTTGCTTACGGTTTTCGCCGCGTGCAAGATTGGCAAAATTGGTGGTTAAGCGAGTGCTATTGGCTGGTTCATAGTTTTCATCAAATTCAATGGTGTGAACTTGGCATTTGAAATCTGTAGTCATCTTAACGTCTCCTTTGAGTTCTTATTGTTATTGAGATGACTTATTGAACCATAAATTTTTGTTGAATAAAAATGATATGTTTTGAAGTTGAATATGAATAACTTTCATATTCAACCTGCAAAATGTCAGAAAAAAATGACCGCTTGTAAAAAATGAGTATCTATAATGGGCAGGGATATTTTACACTTTAAAATAACTTACTCGCCCAGCCTAATTTTGAACCTAGCACAGTAAAGTAGTTGTAATCTTTTAAATGCAGTAGTTGTAATTTATCAGGGCTTTTTCTAACTAATACACGATCTTCAGGGCTAAAGCTCATCTTTTCCTGCCCATCACAAATCACTTCTAAATCAGGGGTATTATATTTTGCAAAGCGGAGTGAAATTTGGCTGTCGCCATCAATGACTAACGGACGTGATGAAAGCGTGTGTGGGTGCATTGGCACAAGTGCGATAGCATTCATATTCGGGGTGAGAATTGGACCGCCGGCAGAAAGTGAGTAAGCAGTTGAGCCTGTTGGGGTTGCAACAATTAAGCCGTCTGCTCGTTGCGAAAAGGCAAATTTGCCGTCAATATAAACTTCAAATTCAATAATTCGAGCGACTTGTGTTGGGTGAACCACAATTTCATTTAAGGCATTATTTAATGAAATGATTTTGCCGTTACGTTCAATATAGGCTTCAAGCAAGAAACGCTCTTCAATGACATATTCATTTTTCACTAAGCAGCTATAAAGCTGCTCAAAAGCCGTTTGAGGGGCAATATCGGTTAAAAAACCTAAATTACCACGATTAATGCCGATAAGCGGTACACGATATTTGGCTAAGGCACGAGCAATGCCTAGCATATTGCCATCACCGCCAATCACAATTACAAGTTCAGCTCGTTGCCCGATTTCATCTAGGCAATAACTTTCTGCAAGCTGTAACTGGGTAGCGACCTCTTTTTCCACTAAAATGGTGTAATCTTGATCTTTTAACCAGTTATACACTGCGAGATGTGTTTCAAAGGCACTATCGTGGCGAGGCGTGCCAACGATTGCAATAACTTCAAACGGTTTTTGTGGGTTCATTTTCTATTCCTATAAACGACTAGAGAATATGGGTTTGATACCATTGGTTAAGCAGAATACCTGTATTAACTGCCACATTTAAACCACTATTTAACGGATTGTTAAATGAAAGCTGTACAGTAGTATCTTCCATATAAGCAATCTCGCTTGCCGGAATTTCACTTAATACAAAGACCACTTTCTCTGCCAATTTCGTTTTAGTTAAAGATGGAGCTTGCTTATGGCGGGTTAGATGTACAATTTGGTAGCCGGCTTGGCGTAACTGCACTAACGCAATTTGCTTATTCTTCGTTTCTAAAGCACGCACAAACTCTAATCCACCTTCCGCTACACGAGCTGCCGCACTTGAATTTAAGCTATCTACATTTTCCGTGATGATCCCTTTCACCCCATAAAATGCACAGGTACGGATAATACCGCCAACATTTTGTGCATTATTCACGCCATCTAGCAATACTAAACAATCTTGCTTTTTCGGGACTTGTAAGTAGCCCTCTAACACGAATGATGACGATTTTTTCACTAATAAGCACATCTCGCCGTGATGTTCAGTACCGGTTACACGTTCCATTTCTTCACGATCGATAACGTGATATGCCTTTTTATTTTCGGCTAAATAGCTCATTACATCGCCTAATTTCTTCGCACCTTCAACGGTTGCCCATAAACGCACAATAGATTCAGGACGTTGTTGGAATAATGTGATACACGCATTTTCGCCATACACTTTCATTTCCTCTAAGCGGTTTTTCTTAATTTTTTCCGGTGCTCGAGGCGAAAGCGGACCTGTTTTTTTCTCTTTTGATGAGTTACCGCCTTTTACCCAAATTTGCACGCTGCCTTCACCGCTGGCTTTTCTGCCTTCGGTTGGGTAAATTGGTTCAGAGCGTTCACGTTGAAAATTGGCTTTGCGGTTATCATTTCGCTCATTTTTGCGTTCAAAGCTTCGCTCTTTGCCTTTTTCTGAAAAGCGGGAAGAACGATCGCTCGTTCTCTTTTCATCTCTAGTTTTAAAGCGAGGCTCATTATTTTCTTTAAATTTCATTTTTCATACCTAAGTTGTGGCTAAAATTAAGCTTATTATAACGAATACAATTTACAAGCGGTTAGAAAAAGCCATTTTTTTGCAAAAAATTTCACAGATTAGACCGCTTGTTGTTTCTTTATCGGGCTACTTTCTTTATAATCGGTGCTTTCTTATGTTCTTTAAAATCTGGTGGAAATATGAACCCAATGTTAAACATTGCTATTCGTGCTGCACGAAAAGCAGGCAATATTATTGCCAAAGGCTATGAGCAATCGCCTCAAGATACTCAAGTTTCTCAAAAAAATACAAATGATTATGTAACCGATATTGATAAAGCGGCTGAAGCGGCAATTATTGATGTGATCCGTAAATCTTACCCTGATCATTCTATCGTAACGGAAGAGTCAGGCGTATTAAACGGTAGCAATGAAAATGTGCAATGGGTAATTGATCCATTAGATGGCACAACTAATTTCGTAAAACGCTTACCGCATTTCTCTGTTTCAATTGCCATTCGTGAGAATGGTCGTACAACAGTAGGAGTGGTTTACGATCCTATCCGTAATGAGCTTTTCACTGCAGTGCGTGGTGAAGGAGCAAAATTAAATGAGTTCCGCTTACGCATTGATGCAGAACGCCGTGATTTAAAAGGCACTGTATTAGCAACAGGTTTCCCTTTTAAAGTGTTAAGACATCGTGAAGCACACTTAAATATGCTTGAAGCATTAATGAATAATGGTGTGGCTGATTTTCGTCGTACAGGTTCGGCAGCATTAGATTTAGCTTATGTTGCAGCCGGTCGTGTGGACGGTTTCTTTGAAATCGGCTTAAAACCGTGGGATTGTGCAGCAGGCGAATTAATCGCTCGTGAAGCAGGGGCGATTGTAACTAACTTTGTCGGCGGAACAGATTACTTAAAATCGGGCAACTTAGTGGTTGGTAATGGTCGTGTCGTAAAAGAAATTTTAAACAGTATTCTGCCAACTTTAACTGAAGAATTAAAAGCTTAATTTTATAACAATATCATTTGCTCATTTTGCGAATAAATTGTGGGAATAAATATGATGGAAAAGAAGTATCCTCTGTTAAATGAAATCAACTCTCCTGAAGACTTGCGTTTGCTCCCGACAGACAAACTGCAAGAGGTAGTTGATGAATTGCGAGCCTATTTACTGGAGTCTGTGAGCCGAACAAGTGGTCATTTAGCCTCCGGTTTAGGTGTGGTGGAGCTTACGGTTGCATTGCATTATGTTTATCAAACCCCATTTGATCAACTGATTTGGGACGTAGGACATCAGGCTTATCCACATAAAATCTTAACAGGTCGCCGTGAGCAAATGCACACCATTCGTCAAAAAGATGGCATTCATCCCTTTCCTTGGCGTGAAGAAAGCCCTTATGATGTATTAAGTGTTGGGCATTCTTCTACTTCCATTAGTGCCGGCTTAGGTATTGCGGTTGCAGCTGAAAAAGAAGATGCCGGACGTAAAACCGTTTGTGTGATTGGTGATGGAGCAATTACCGCAGGTATGGCGTTTGAAGCGTTAAATCACGCAGGTGCATTGCATACTGATATGCTAGTGATTTTAAACGATAACGAAATGTCGATTTCAGAAAATGTGGGGGCATTAAATAATCATCTTGCTCGCATCTTCTCTGGCTCGCTTTACACTTCTGTGCGTGATGGAAGCAAAAAAATTCTTGATAAAGTGCCGACCATCAAAAACTTTATGAAGAAAAGTGAAGAGCATATGAAAGGCGTTATTTTTTCGCCAGAAAGTACTTTATTTGAAGAATTAGGCTTTAACTACATTGGTCCGATTGATGGTCATAATATTGATGAATTAGTGAAAACTTTAAGCAATATGCGTGAGTTGAAAGGACCGCAATTTTTACACGTTCGCACTAAGAAAGGGAAAGGTTATAGTCCTGCGGAAAATGATCCTATCGGCTATCACGGTGTACCTAAATTTGATCTAACAATTAATGAGTTGCCTAAATCAAAAGCTCCGCCAACCTATTCCAATATTTTTGGTGATTGGCTATGTGAGATGGCAGAGCGTGATTCGAAAATTATCGGCATTACTCCAGCAATGCGTGAAGGTTCGGGGATGGTGGAGTTTTCCAAACGTTTTCCGGAACAGTATTTTGATGTGGCAATTGCCGAACAACACGCTGTTACCTTTGGTGCAGGCTTAGCAATTGCAGGTTATAAACCTGTTGTTGCTATTTATTCGAGTTTCTTACAACGAGCTTACGATCAGCTTATTCACGATGTGGCAATTCAAAACTTGCCTGTCATTTTTGCCATTGACCGAGCCGGAATTGTGGGAGCAGATGGTCAAACCCATCAAGGTGCATTTGATTTAAGCTTTATGCGTTGTATTCCAAATATGACAATTATGGCACCAAGCGATGAAAACGAAATGCGTCAAATGCTTTATACCGCTTATACAATGAATACGCCAACCGCTATTCGATACCCTAGAGGGAATGCAAAAGGTGTAGCGTTGCAACCAATGCAAGCATTAGAAGTGGGTAAAGCGAGGGTAATTCGTGAAGGCAAAAAAGTTGCAATTTTAAACTTCGGGGCATTATTAGATGAAGCAAAAATTGTGGCAGAAAAACACGATTATACGCTTGTTGATATGCGTTTTGTTAAGCCGCTTGATGAAGATTTACTCCAAAAAATGGCGGATTCACACGAGCTTTTCGTTACCCTTGAAGAAAATGCTATTCAAGGTGGAGCAGGGAGTTTTGTAAATGAATATTTGCAAAATATCGGCAAAATTAAACCGCTTGTAATGCTTGGTATTCCTGATTTCTTCGTGCCTCAATCTACTCAACCTGAAGCTTATGCCGAACTTGAGTTAGATGCGAAGGGAATTGAAGCAAAAATTCAAAAATTCTATTCTTAATCATATAAAAAATCCCCTTTAGGCAGGGGATTTTTGACATAGTTCACATTTCTGGCAAAATATTTCACATAAATCTCACAATTTATTTTACTTTACTCATACTCCTACTTACAATGACACGACTTTTTAGTATTTATACTAAAAATCTTTCTTCATTCATTTATAGATTATAGGATTTCTATTATGTTGTGGTTCTTCTTTTGCGTAGCCATACTTATTCTTGGCTATTTTACCTATGGAAAAATCATCGAAAAAATCTTCGTGATTAATCCAAATAAATTAACACCGGCTAACTCAATGAGAGATGGTGTGGACTATATGCCAATGTCGAAAACGAAAATTTGGCTTATTCAATTATTAAATATTGCCGGCACGGGTCCTATCTTTGGTCCGATTTTAGGTGCGTTATACGGACCGGTTGCAATGTTATGGATTGTTATCGGCTGTATCTTTGCCGGTGCAGTACACGACTATTTCTGTGGTATGTTAAGTATCCGTAATGGTGGTGCAACAATGCCAAACCTTGCAGGTAAGTTTTTAGGTCGTCCGGTTAAATTATTTATTAACGTAATGGAATTAGTTCTGCTTTTATTAGTAGGTGTGGTGTTCGTTGCAAGCCCGGCTCAATTATTAGCAACCATTACAATGGATGTTGCAGGTGCAACCCAAGGTGCAATGGAATTAGGTGATGTTGAAGCGGTAAAAGAAGCTGTTGCAGCAGGCGGTATTACTGTCTGGGGAATGGATAAAGCAACCGTTATCTCAGTTTGGACACTAATTATCTTCGGTTACTATATTTTAGCTACCTTATTACCTGTGGATAAAATCATCGGTCGTATCTACCCATTCTTCGGTGCATTATTGCTCTTTATGTCTGTGGGTATGGTGTATGGTTTAGTGAGTGCTCATTTAAGTGCGGCAGATCCAATTGACTTCTTCCGTACGGTAAATGCTGATGGTCAGGGCTTAACGTGGGAAAAATTCACTCAAAACTTCCAAGTGAAAGGTGATGTTCCAATTTGGCCATTACTATTCTTAACGATTTCTTGCGGTGCATTATCAGGCTTCCACGCAACACAAACGCCATTAATGGCACGTTGTGCACAAAATGAAAGCGAAGGTCGCTTCATTTTCTACGGTGCGATGATTACTGAAGGTGTAATCGCATTAGTATGGTGTATGGTAGGTCTTGCATTCTATGAAAGCCCACAAGCATTACAAGATGCCATCGCAGCAGGTTCACCGTCTAAAGTAGTATATGATAGCTCATTACACTTCTTAGGCTTTATCGGCGGTATCTTCGCGGTATTAGGTGTGGTGGTATTACCAATTACTTCAGGCGATACCGCATTCCGTGCAGCACGTTTACAATTAGCGGAAATCTTTGGTATCGAACAACGTGCATTAGTAAAACGTTTATACATTGCAATTCCACTGTTTGTTCTTGGCTTTATTGTATCGAAATTAGACTTCAGCGTATTATGGCGTTACTTCACTTGGGCAAACCAAATGACAGCAATGGTAATGTTATGGACAGCCGCAGGTTACTTATATCGCTACAACAAATTCCACTGGGTATGTTCAATCCCGGCGTGGTTCATAACAACCGTGTGTGCAACTTATTTAGCTTATAATAAAATCGGCTTTGGTTTAGATTACCAATTATCAGTGTACATCGGTTTAGCGATTACAGTAGTATGTATCATCTGCTTCTTCACATTACTTAAACCATATAATGTGCGTGATGAAGATGAGTTAGCTACCAGCTAAACTTGATTAAAAATGCAAAAATGGGGACAATAAGTCCCCATTTTTATTAGCTGTACAACTTTGTCTATGCGATTTTTTGATACTCACACTCATCTTGATTACCTTTCAGAAAGCCTTAATTTAAGCATTTCTACGCTGGTGGAAAATGCTCAAAAATATCAAGTGGAAAAAATATTAGTGGTTTCTGTTTTTGCAAAAAATTTTGAAAAAGTAACCGCCTGTGCTAATGAAAAGCCGGAAAATATTGTTTATGGTTTAGGTTTACACCCACTCTATATTCAACAACATCAACTTTCTGATTTAGATTTATTAGAAAATCGACTCAGTCAAAAAGCTCCACTCTGTACTGCAATTGGTGAAATAGGCTTAGAAAAAGCCGTGATCGAAGTTTCTTCTCCTGAACTATGGAAAAAACAGTGTGAGTTTTTAGAGGCACAACTTGCTCTTGCGAAAAAATTCCATTTGCCAGTTAATCTTCATTCACGTAAAAGCCACGATCAGTTATTTGTGTTTTTAAAAAAAGCACAACTTTCTCAAACCGGCGTGATTCACGGATTTGCAGGGAGTTATGAACAAGCAAAACGTTTTGTTGATCTCGGCTATAAAATTGGCGTGGGCGGCACAATTACTTATCAACGAGCGAACAAAACCCGTGAAGCAATCCGAAAATTACCGCTAGAAAGTTTATTGTTGGAAACTGATTCTCCTGATATGCCTGTTTTCGGTTTTCAAGGGCAGCCTAATCGACCGGAACGGCTTATTATGAGTTTTAATAGTTTGTGTGAATTGCGAAATGAGCAACCCAAAATTATCGCTGAAACCATTTGGCAGAATAGTGAGAGATTATTTTCTCACACTTGATTTAATCTTCTTTTTAGGTGTTGCCAAACCTGCAAGCCATAATTTTTATCAAAATAGGCACAAATTGTTTCTTCTTTTGCTTTTATTTCACGATCTTCACAGCAATTTACAATTTTCTGCTGATAAATGACCGCTTGTAATTCAAAATGCACTCCGGAGAGCAGATAATATCCTTGCCCTAAATCTCCTTCTATCATCGCGTATGATCCATCTGGATAGTAAGCCAATGGGCGGTAAACTGCTTTAGGTGTTTGCTCGAAGCAGCAACCACCGTGATAATAAAACGTCATTTTTTTACCTTCTGCAAGTGTTATCTCGATCATCGCTTTACTCTCGACCCCTTCATCGTATAGCTTTCCATTCGTAAACTTAGGTAAGCTACCTTTTGCAACACCATTAAATAACGAAAGTTCTCGGCTACCTTTTACACTATAGCCAAGTCCTATAAAATCCAATTCAGCACAGCCATAATAAGCTCCGGCACAGATACCGAGATAAGCTCCGCCTTGTTTAACAAAATGGCGAATTTTACGGTTGCCTTCTCCGTTTAATTTTTTGCAGTAAGGCAAATCTGCCCCACCGGGCATTACAAATAAGCAGCCATCGGATAATTTGCCTTGAATAATTTGTTCAGCATTGATAGGACAAGCTGGGCGTTGTAAATGCTGCTCTACCGCTAATAACAATGAATGAACACTAATTTCGCTGCTACCTTCATCACAATAAATATAAGCTGGTTTTACCATTTTAAATTTGCATTTACCCTAAAAGATGTATTCTTATATAATCCACGGTGAACATTTTTACTATATTTAAGGAGAAAAGTATGTTCACCACTCAATTAACTCAAACTAAACGTTGGCTAGAAGCCAATAGTACAACGACATTTTGGTTGAAAACCTTCATCGGTGCAACCTTACTTGCTATTTTTGCTCAAATTTCTGTGCCTATGTACCCAGTACCAATTACAGGACAAACACTTGCTTTAACGGTTGTTGGTTTTGCAATGGGGCGTAAAGCGGCAACGGCAGCAGTATTACTTTATCTCTTTGAAGGGGCAATTGGATTACCTGTTTTTGCCGGTGGTGCTTCAGGTTTCCATCACTTCTTTGGTCCGACAGGGGGCTACTTATTGGGTTATATCCCAACTGCCTATTTCTTAGGCTATTATAGTGATAAAGGCGTATTAAATTCTTTTTGGAAGAGCTTATTTGTTGCATTAATTGCAAGTGTGATTACTTTTGCATTCGGCTTAGCACAACTTTATTTCTTTGTACCGGAAGGCACAGTATTACAAGCCGGTTTATATCCATTTATTTTAGGTGGCGTGCTTAAGGCTCTTCTCGCAAGCATCTTAGTTAGCCCAAGCTACAAATTCTTCTCTAAACTCTAATCTTTCTAAGGCTTTGCTTAATGCAAAGCCTTTTCTATTCAACTGATTATCCTATTTTTGCCTAAAAGTGATTAAGTCGGTACAATGTTTTTAATAATAGTAAACCGATTAAGGAGAATTCATTGAATAGCACTAAATTTTACTCCCTTTATTCAGGTATCTTTTTTCTGTTTTTCGGCTATGGTTTATTTCTAAACTCAGCAGGAATTAAACTTGCCGAAATGGGGGTAACGGATATTATCATCGGTTTACTCAATGCGGCTTTCTTTATTGGAGCTGCATTAAGCACCATTTTTGC
>NZ_JBXGGI010000126.1:0-15128 GCF_056854775.1 Mannheimia sp. | reverse complement strand
AAATATCTATCGTATCGAGCAAGATTGGTATGCACAAATTGACTTAGTAAACAAAGATCCTGAGTCAGCAGAAGGTAAAAAAGCATTAGCTCAGCTAAAAGAAGATATTTTAGCATTAGCTCCTGTTTTTGCCGCTAAACCTTATTTTATGAGTGATGATTTCAGTCTTGTTGATTGCTATATCGCTCCATTATTATGGCGTATGCAATTATTAGGCGTGAAATTTACGGGTGCAACTGCAAAACCAATCAATACTTATATGACTAGGGTGTTCCAGCGTGATAGTTTTATTCAATCTGTTGGCGGCGAAGCTCCAAAGCATTTAATGGACGATAAAGATTAATGAAACCGTTAAGACCTTATCTTTATAACGCCTATTACAACTGGATTATTGATAACGATAACACGCCTTATTTATTGGTAAATGCAGAATATCCAGATGTTGATGTGCCTGTTGAATTCGTCAAAGAAGGGAAAATTATTTTAAATATTTCCTCACGTTCAATCGGGCAATATGTGGCGACTGATGAATATATTGGTTTTAGTGCTCGTTTTCAGGGAATGTTAAGAGATATTCATATTCCTTTTGGTGCAATGGAAGCTATTTATGCTCAAGAAACAGGCGATGGCATTATGTTCCAAGAGGAAGAGTATTATAATGTTGAGGCTTATCACACCCGCACTAAACCGGAGCAACCCTCAAAACCTAAATTAAAAAAGGCATCTACACTAAAATTAGTGAAATAAAAATAATTGAAGGGTTGTTTCCAATTAATTAGGAAACAACCCTTTTAATTTGCAAATTTTTCGCCTTTTTTAACCGCTTGTTATCGCTGTTTAGCC
Organism: Mannheimia sp.; assembly: GCF_056854775.1. Taxonomy (NCBI): domain Bacteria; kingdom Pseudomonadati; phylum Pseudomonadota; class Gammaproteobacteria; order Pasteurellales; family Pasteurellaceae; genus Mannheimia; species Mannheimia sp. The sequence goes on along the minus strand of NZ_JBXGGI010000126.1, from coordinate 14,285 downwards.
AATTTCTCGAGTCTCGCTAATCATAAAATTCGCAATCCGTTTAGCAATCAACCATTTTCCATCTTGTTTTACATAAGTGTCGGCGTAACGCACGCTATGGTCGTGTAAGATTTCTTTGCCGTCTTTGGTTTCAACTAGTTTCACCGCACAATAGTTAATCGCAGTGGCGTTATTTTCATCAACAAGGGTAACAGTGTGCTGACCGTTTAGATGGTAAACACTGTGAAATGGCGTTAAAAAGGTAGTAAAGACCTCTTCGATTTGAGCAACTCCTGCCATTTCAAACACTAATTTGCCGCCTATATAAGTATTGACAATGGCATCTTTAGTGAAAAGAAGCATTTGCTCGGCAACTTTTTTCTCATCGGCAAGATTAGAGAACGTGTCCACTAAGTCTTTCAGTGCTAAACGATCTTGAATTTGTTGTTGATTCATTGTGTTTTTCCTTCTGATTTTTGCAAATTTTATTTTGTTTTTAACCGATTGTTAAGCCGCAATGCCAACACTTTCACGGATCTCACTGTATTCACGCAAAATTTTAGCGACAAAATCAGCAATAGATTTGCGGGAAACGCTATGTCCTTTAAAGGATTCCCCTTTGTGAGTCAGTTGATATTGCACTTTTGAATCGTTGGTAAACCAGCCAGGGCGGACAATGGTATAATCTAACTTGCTGGTTTCAATGACTGCTGCCGATTGGCGGTAAGGTTCTAAAATTGCTCCGTGATCTTCACCGGTTTCGCCGTAAATCCCCATTGAGCTAATCCAGACTAAGCGTTTCACCTGAGCATTATTCATTGCTTTTACAACATTTTCCGCCATCGCTTTTAAGTTGCCTGCAAGTCCGGCGTAAACCGCATTAACGCCTTGCATTGCTTGTTGTAGGCTTGCCAAATCCAACACATCGCCTTGCACGATTTTGACTCGTTCACTTTCAAATTTCGCTACCGACTGTGGACGACGGGTAAAAAGAGTTAATTGTACGTTACCATCTTGAAGTAGTTCAGGAATAACTGTTGTAGCAAGGCTACCGCTTGCTCCTAAAATTAAGATCTGTTTCATAATTTGTTCTCCGCTCAGTTGTTGATGTCAGTATAACAAGGTAGATTGCATTTGATTAGTAGGGTAAAATTGCTTAAAGTAATGAGAAAAATTCATTAATAAGGTGGTTTAATGAAAGAAAACCTTAACGATTTAAGAGCCTTTTTGCTAGTGGCACAAACGGGCAGTTTTACCAAAGCGGCTGCACAGATGGGGGTATCGCAATCAGCGTTATCGCACAGTATTAGAGGGATTGAAGATCGGTTGCAAATTAAGCTATTTCACCGTACTACACGCAGTATTTCAAATACTGAGGCTGGGGAGCAGTTATATCAACGTTTGTTACCGCTGTTTGATGAGATAGACCAAGAAATTAATGGGTTGAGCGAGTTTCGCAATGCGTTAAAAGGCGTACTGAGGATTAATGGCAACGAACACGTTTTCCGAGATGTACTGGCGGATAAATTTGCCGAGTTTGCCAAACGTTATCCTGAAGTAGCGTTGGAACTGGTGGCGGAAGATCGTTTTGTGGATATTGTCGCAGAGCGTTTTGATGCCGGGATTAGATTGGGAGCAGATGTAGCAAAAGATATGATTGCGTTACGCATTTCTCCTGATTTAACGATGGTAACCGCCGCCAGCCCCAACTATTTAGCACAGAATGGCACACCGAAAACGCCATTTGATTTAACGGAACACACTTGTCTAAAGCATCGGCTTGCCACACTGGGTGGCATTTTGGCGTGGGAATTTCGAGACCCGCTTACCCAAAAAATCGTTAAAGTGCAACCACAGGGAAAACTTACTTCAAATAATGGTTTTTTGCTGCAATACTATGCTTTACAAGACTTAGGCATTCTTTGGTGTCCGCAAAACAGCATTCAAGCAGAGTTGGAAAGCGGTAAATTAGTGCCGATTTTAACCGATTGGACAATGCATTATGAAGGCTACCATCTCTATTACCCCGACCGCCGTCAAAATTCCCCCTTGCTCAAAGCGTTGATTGAGGTGTTGAGAGGATAGTTAAAAAGTAAGCGGTCGTTTTTTGCAAAAAATTTACCAAAAATGACCGCTTGTATAGAGAGATAAATTATTTCACACGAGAAACATATTCACCAGAGCGAGTATCTACTTTGATTACTTCGCCGATTTGTACGAATAATGGTACGCTCACAACTGCACCTGTGCTTAATGTTGCCGGTTTACCGCCTGTACCTGCTGTATCACCTTTTAAACCCGGGTCAGTTTCAACAATTTCTAACTCAACAAAGTTTGGTGGGGTAACTGCGATTGCTGCACCATTCCATAACGTTACGATACATTCAGCATTATCAACCAACCATTTTACGTTGTCGCCTAATGCTTTCTCATCTACAGAGATTTGCTCAAATGTTTCCGGGTGCATAAAGTACCAGAAATCACCATCGCTGTAAGAGTAGTTGTAGTTAGCATCAACAACATCAGCTGCTTCAACAGAAGTACCTGATTTGAAGTTGATCTCTAATACTTTACCGGAAATTAATTTACGGATTTTAGTACGTGTAAATGCTTGACCTTTACCCGGTTTTACGAATTCGTTTTCAACGATTACACAAGGTTCACCATCTTGGATAAATTTTAAACCTTTTTTAAAGTCGTTAGTGCTGTAACTAGCCATTATTTCCTCAATTATTCAAAAAATAACAATAAATTAACACATTTTGAACCTAACCCTATTGGGTTTGTCAAAAAGAGCCATATAATAACCTAAATTCACAAAATTAGCGAAAGATCTCTAAAATTTTTTGCTATAATTTTTATAACAACACTCAACAAGGAATGCGAATGAAAAAATTAATTACTCTTTCTGCCATTTTAGCGGTTTCTGTAGCAACAGTTGCGGAGGCAAAACGAGGCGGAGGTAGTTTCCGTTCAGTAAGTTCTTCGAAAGCTGTTGCAACTAAACCGGTAGCTAAACAACCAACTCAGCAGCAAAGAGATGCAACTTTTGCGAATACACCAAATAATGCAACGGCTCAGCCACAAGTGCGTCAAGGTAGCACAATGGCAAATGTTGCAATGGGGGCAGCAGCAGGTTATATTTTAGGCGATATGATGTCATCAAATGCTCACGCAAACCAACCTGCTGATGCAAATACACAACAAGCGGTTAATTCTGCTCAAAATGTTGCAAATGGGGCTATTGCAGAATTTAAGAGCATTGGTGGTCAAATTGATCCATTCTTGGTTGAGAAAACTGACGGTTATCGCCGTTATTGTATCTCGGGCGTGCAATATTTAATTGCTGCACAGGGCGTGCAAACCTCGCCTGTAGTGATGGTGAACCCGAACGGCACACCATTGCAATGTAATTTAATCCCTTAATTTTTCTATTCGCCCTCCCATTTTTGGCGAGGGCTTTTTGTTTTTATGCAACCAATTCAAATCAAACCACTTTGGCTGACTGAACTTGCTCAAGCCTTTAATAATCCTATCGACTTACTGCAATTTCTCAAACTCAATCCAACCGATTTTGAGGCGGATATTGCTGCTCGCAAATTATTTGCTCTCCGAGTGCCAAGAGCCTTTGCTGAAAAAATGGAAAAGGGTAATCCCAAAGATCCGCTTTTCCTACAAGCAATGTCTGTGCAACAGGAATTCATTGAGCTGGAAGGATTTGTTGTAGACCCGTTAGAAGAACAGCAAAGCCCCGCTCCGAATATTTTGCATAAGTATCATAACCGTTTGTTATTTATGGTAAAAAACAGTTGTGCCATTAATTGTCGATACTGTTTCCGCCGACACTTTCCGTATAATGAAGTAAAAAGTGGAAAAACGGTATGGCAAGAAAGTTTAGACTATATTGAGCAGCATACTGAATTGGAAGAGGTTATTTTTTCAGGTGGCGATCCGTTAATGGCAAAAGATCAGGAATTGGATTGGTTATTAGATAAGCTAGAACAAATTCCACATATCAAAACATTGCGTATTCATTCACGCCTTCCTGTGGTTATTCCTAGTCGAATTACACCAGAATTATGTGAACGGTTATCACAATCTCGTTTGAAAGTTGTGTTAGTTACTCATATTAACCACGCAAATGAAATTGATGATGTTTTTGCTGAAAAAATGGCTCAACTTAAAAAAGTGGGCGTTGTATTGTTGAACCAATCGGTAATGCTAAAAGAGGTAAATGATAATGCTCAAACCTTAAAAGCATTAAGTGATAAACTTTTTGAATATGGCATTTTGCCTTATTATTTGCACCTTTTTGATAAAGTTGCAGGGGCAAGCCATTTCTATATTGAAGATGAAAAGGCGATTGAAATTTATCGAGAATTGCAAAAGATTACATCGGGCTACCTTGTCCCCAAATTGGCAAGAGAAATAGCGAAAGAACCGAATAAAACATTGAAAGGGTAAAATGGCAAGTTCAAAATTTAATTTGATTGGCAATAAAATTCTATCTATATTGTATTTTATTAGTGCTATTCCTATATTACTCATTGTCTATGGATTGTCTTATGATTTTAATATGCCATTAGTTTTTGGGGCATTAGTCATTTTACTACATTTAGGTATTTTTACATTTTTCATTATCGAAAATAAGATACAATTAACGGGTAGTGTTATTGTTAGGTACTTAAAATTATCTCCTTTTTATGTTTCTTCATATTTAGTAGTAATGATATCCATCACATTGTTACTTTATGATCATAATGAATTCTCTCAATTAACAGGAAAGATATTTTCAGTAGAAGAGCTTTTTAAACTAAGATTTTGGCTATCTATCATATCTAGTTCTTTGCTTCCATTTCTAATAAGAAGAGTAGATACATACCGTAGAAAAACAGTTTTGTTAGAAGAACGATTTATTCGATTTAATAAATATAAAAAGTCTCTAAAAAACGGTATATAGGACAAAATAGTTACAATGTTGCAAAACTGACCATAAAAAAAGCCCCTAATCAAAAAAGCGAAAAGGGGCGGAGGTCTTACCTAAGGAAATTAATGAAAAAAACTTGCATAAATCTGTTACATATACTCAGACTAACTAACTGAACGAAAGTTCATTAAAAATGAAAAAATTTTTAAAAACTAAGTAAATTCAGATTCAACTGCTTGCAATGTTTATATAGACCAACAAATTTTCAAATAATTCCTTAAAATTATTATATTTCCCCCTATTTTCTTGTAGAATATTGAGCGTTATTTTCTTAATAGAACCCACAAGAAAAATTTGAGGTATTAAATGTCTAAATTTCCAACAGTTTCGGAAATCCTATCTGGCAAAGTTGCGGTAGGTGAAGAGGTTGCAGTACGTGGTTGGGTGCGTACCCGTCGTGATTCAAAAGCCGGTTTATCTTTCTTAGCCGTGTATGACGGCTCTTGCTTTGACCCAATCCAAGCTATTATTAACAACGATTTACCAAATTATAATGACGAAGTATTGCGTTTAACCGCAGGTTGCTCTGTTATTGTTACAGGTAAAGTGGTGGAATCACCTGCTGAAGGTCAAGCGGTTGAATTACACGCAACAAATGTAGAAGTTGTCGGTTGGGTTGAAGATCCTGACACTTACCCAATGGCAGCAAAACGCCACTCGATTGAATATCTACGTGAAGTCGCACACTTACGCCCTCGCACAAACTTAATCGGTGCGGTAGCACGTGTTCGCCACTGTTTAGCTCAAGCAATCCATCGTTTCTTCCACGAACAAGGTTTCTACTGGGTAGCTACACCTGTAATTACCGCATCAGATACCGAAGGTGCTGGTGAAATGTTCCGTGTTTCTACCCTTGATTTAGAAAACCTACCGCGTGGTGAAAACGGCAAAGTGGATTTCAATCAAGATTTCTTTGGAAAAGAGTCATTCTTAACTGTATCAGGTCAGTTAAATGCCGAAACTTATGCTTGTGCATTAAGTAAAGTTTATACTTTCGGTCCAACTTTCCGTGCAGAAAACTCCAACACAACTCGCCACTTAGCCGAGTTCTGGATGATGGAACCTGAGGTCGCATTCGCAGACTTAAACGACAACGCAAAATTAGCTGAAGATATGCTGAAATACGTTTTCCGTGCAGTCCTTGCAGAGCGTAAAGATGATATGGAATTCTTCGTTAAACACGTGGATAAAGATGCGGTAAGCCGTTTAGAGAACTTTATTAACGCTCCATTTGCTCAAGTAGACTATACCGATGCTATCGAAATTTTATTGAAATCAGGTAAAGAGTTTGAATTCCCTGTAGAATGGGGTATTGACCTTTCATCTGAACACGAACGTTATTTAGCAGAAGAACACTTTAAATCGCCAGTGGTAGTGAAAAACTATCCGAAAGATATTAAAGCCTTCTATATGCGTTTAAATGAAGATGGTAAAACGGTTGCCGCAATGGACGTATTAGCACCGGGCATCGGCGAAATTATCGGTGGTTCACAACGTGAAGAGCGTTTAGAAGTATTGGATAAACGTATGAACGAAATGGGCTTAAACCCTGAAGATTACTGGTGGTACCGTGATTTACGCAAATACGGCACTGTACCGCACTCAGGTTTCGGCTTAGGCTTCGAGCGTTTAATCGTGTATGTAACAGGTTTACAAAACATTCGTGATGTAATCCCATTCCCTCGTGCTCCACGCAATGCAAACTTCTAATTTGCAAAAAAATTAGATAAAAACAACCGCTTGCAAGCGGTCAAAAAAGGCGAAAATTTTACGTTTTCGCCTTTTTATATTTGGTTTATTAGAAAAATGTATAGTAAATAAAATAGTTGCTAAAAACCGCATTGTTTATCTAGAGTTATTTAACTTTTCTCTCCGAGTTGAATTTATATCTATCTACAAAATTTTATCTAAAAACAACCGCTTGTATTTCCTCTCTTTCCTTTCAACTATGATACAATTCTCCCAATCTTTCCAACCAACGAACAGCAATGAGCAAAAATTTTTCTTTTTTCTTTTACGACTATGAGAGTTTTGGGGTAAGTCCGGCTCACGATAGACCGGCTCAGTTTGCGGGTATTCGTACTGATGAAGAGTTTAATATCATCGGTGAGCCAGTAATGTTTTTCTGTAAACAAACGCCCGACTATTTACCTAGCCCCGAAGCCGTAATGGTAACCGGCATTACACCGCAACGATGTAACGCTGAGGGAGTGTCTGAACCTGAGTTTGCTGCTCGTATTCACGCAGAATTTAGCCTGCCAAATACTTGTACCATCGGCTATAACAATATTCGTTATGATGATGAAATGACCCGCTACACTTTTTTCCGCAATTTTTACGATCCGTATGAATACAGTTGGAAAAACGGTAATTCTCGTTGGGATTTATTGGATTTAGTAAGGGCTTGTTATGCGTTGCGTCCGGAAGGCATTGAGTGGTCAAAAGATGAAAATGGAATGCCGAGCTTTAAACTAGAGAATTTAACTAAAGCAAACGGTATTGCTCACGAAAATGCTCACGATGCGATGTCAGACGTTTATGCCACCATCGCAATGGCTAAACTAATTAAAGAAAAACAGCCGAAATTATTCAATTTTTTCTTTAATCTACGCAGCAAAAAAGAGGTAGAAAAATTGATAGATACCGGCGAAATGACGCCGTTGGTTCACGTTTCGGGAATGTTAGGAAATTATCGAGGTAATACCGCTTGGGTTGTGCCGTTAGCGTGGCACCCGACTAATCAAAATGCGGTGATTGTGTGCGATTTATCGGGCGATATGAATGGTTTGCTCAATGAAAATGCTGAAAGTTTACGCCAACGCCTATATACCAAACGTGAGGCGTTAGCTGAACACGAGCTGCCTGTGCCACTGAAATTAGTGCATATCAATAAATGCCCGATTTTAGCTCCGGCAAAAACCTTGTTACCTGAAAATGCAGAACGACTAGGCATTGATAGGGCGTTATGTTTAGAAAATTTGAAGGCGTTAAAAGCTCAGAAATCCTTGGTTCGAGAAAAAGTATTGGAAATCTTTAATGATGAACGTACATTTGAACCTTCAGCTAATGTAGAAACGACACTGTATGACGGCTTTTTCTCAACTGCTGATAAAAACAATATGGCGATTTTACGTTCTTTGCCTCCTGAAAGTTTAGCGGATCACGGCTTAAGATTTGAAGATCCTCGAGTAGAGCAACTTTTATTCCATTACCGAGCAAGGCATTATCCGCAAACGCTGACAAGGGCAGAGCAGATTAGATGGCAGAAATATTGCTATCAGCAACTTGATGCAAAAGCAGAACAGTTTGCGAACGCTATTGATGCATTGTTCCAGCAACATCACGATAATCCGGAAATGGTAAAATTATTGGAAAATCTGACCGCTTACGCTGAGCAAATCTCACAAGAACAGACGGCGATTTATGCTAAAAATAGTGAAGATGAAACGCTAGTGAGCGATTTGAATAAAGTAGCAGAGCAACCATTAGATAAAGCTGACAAATTAAAGCTATTAAAGGAATTAATCAAATAGAATGGAAATACTTGAACTAGAACATCATCCTTTTGCTCCCATTTTACCGGAACAAGCTACTGTTGTGATGATGGGAACTTTTCCTCCAACATCAGAAAAACGCTGTATGGAGTTTCACTATCCAAATTTCCAAAATGATATGTGGAGGATAATGGGAAAGGTGTTTTTTGATGATGTAGATTATTTTCGTGTAAATGATGAAAAATGCTTTGACCCTATTCGCATTGAAGCCTTTTTACGAAAAAAGGGCATTGCACTCTCTTCTTCCGCTAAAACGGCAGTTCGCTTAAAAGGCAATGCAGCGGATAAAGATCTCAAAATTGTTGAACCTGTAGATATGAACGAATTGTTAGCCCAATTGCCAAAAATGAAATGGCTGTTTACTACAGGCGGTTTAGCTACAGAAGTGTTATTAGACTTGCTCTCAGAAAAAATTAAAGCCCCGAAAACGAATGAATGGGTAGTGTATCCTTATTCTAAATCAAGGGAACTTTATTTATACAGACTACCTTCTACCTCAAGAGCTTACCCATTAAGTTTGGAGAAAAAAACAGAAGCCTATCGACAATTTTTTATTCAAGTGGGGCTTATTAAGGATTAACAATGAAATATGATTTACATTCCCACAGCACCGCCTCTGATGGGGTGCTTTCTCCCACGGAATTAGTTCAACGAGCGGTTGAACAAGGTGTTGAAATGCTTGCTTTGACTGATCACGATACTATTTCCGGCATTTGTGAAGCAAAAAAATTTGCCCAAACACAACCAATCAAATTTATCTCGGGTGTCGAAATTTCGGTACTATGGCAAGATAAAAGTATTCATTTGGCAGCTTTAAATATTGATGAAAATAATAAGAAATTAATTCAATTTTTGGATAATCAAGCCAAATTGCGTGAAGAACGAGCGGTCGAAATTGGCGAAAAATTAGCAAAAGCAGGCATTCCAAACGCTTATGAAGGTGCAAAAGCTCTTGCTTCAGGTGAAGTAACTCGGGCTCATTATGGGCGTTTTTTATATGAACAAGGGCACGTTCGCAATATTGAACATGCTTTTAAACGTTATTTAGGAATGGGAAAACCTGCTTACGTCAAGCCTATGTGGAGCAGTTTAGAAGAAGCAGTTCAAATAACACACAATGCAGGAGGAGTTATTAATATCGCCCACCCACTACGTTATAAAATGACTGCACGTTGGATTCGCCGTTTGATTGTTGATTTCAAACTAGCAGGCGGAGATGGCATTGAAGTTTCAGGCTGCGGACAAACCCCAGACCAACGGCAATTACTTACCCGCTGGGCAAGAGAATTTGATTTATATGGTTCGGTTGGCTCTGATTTCCATTACCCAACAGGCTGGATTGAACTCGGCAGAAGTTTAGAACTGCCAAAAGAGTGCAAGCCTATTTGGGAGCTGTTTTAATTTGTCTTATGCCGAAAAAATACCGACATTACTGTCGGTATTTTTATTTGAGAAGCTTAGAATGCTACGCTTTCTTTTAGACTTACAGTTAAGTTAAACACTAAATTATCTGCTGAACCGTCTTTGCTGTCTAAGCAGAAGTAGCCTTCACGCTCAAATTGATAACCTTGTTCTGCTTTTGCATTGACTAAACTTGGCTCAACAAAACCGTGTTTTACCACTAAAGATTCCGGATTTAACACTGCATTAATATCGTCTTCTGCTCCCGGATTTGGCACAGTGAATAAACGATCGTAAATGCGGAATTCAGCCGGTTTGTTATCTTCCGCTGAAACCCAATGAATTACCCCTTTCACTTTACGTCCGTCAGCTGGGTTCTTGCCTAATGTTTCCGGATCGTAGGTGCAAAAAATTGTGGTAATTTGACCGCTTGCATCTTTCTCCACTCGCTCGGCTTTAATTACATAGGCATTACGCAAACGCACTTCTTTGCCTAGCACTAAGCGTTTATATTGCTTGTTCGCTTCTTCACGGAAGTCGGCTTCGTCAATGTAAAGCTCACGGGTAAATGGCAAATCACGCTCGCCTAATTCCGGGCGGTTAGGGTGGTTTGGTGCTTTTAAGATCTCTTTCTCACCAAAATTCTCAATTACTACACGCACAGGATTGATTACTGCCATCGCACGAGGCGCGTTGTCGTTTAAATCTTCACGAATACAAGCCTCAAGTGCGGAGTATTCCACCACATTATCTTGTTTTGTTACACCGATACGGCGGCAGAATTCACGCAATGCCGCAGGGGTATAGCCACGGCGGCGTAAGCCTGAAATGGTTGGCATACGAGGGTCATTCCAGCCATCAACAATGCCGTCTGTTACTAATTTCAACAATTTACGTTTAGAGGTTAAAGTGCCTTCTAAATTTAAACGTGAAAATTCGTACTGATGCGGTAACGGGCGTTCAATACTGATATTTTCCAACACCCAATCGTATAAACGGCGGTTGTCTTGGAATTCTAACGTACAGATAGAGTGGGTGATTCGCTCAATCGCATCTGAAATACAGTGGGTGAAATCGTACATTGGGTAAATGCACCATTTGTCGCCGGTTTGGTGGTGTGAGGCAAATTTCACACGGTAAATTACCGGATCACGCATTACGATAAACGGCGATGCCATATCAATTTTGGCTCGCAAACACGCTTTACCTTCCTCAAACTCGCCATTTTTCATTTTTTCAAATAAGGTTAAGTTTTCTTCAACTGAACGATCACGATATGGACTGTTTTTACCCGGTTCGGTTAAAGTGCCACGGTATTCACGCATTTCTTCAGGCGAAAGTTCATCTACATACGCCAAGCCTTTGTTGATAAGCTCAATCGCATAGCTATAAAGTTGGTCAAAATAATCAGAGGCATAACGTGGTTCGCCTTCCCATTTAAAACCTAACCATTCTACGTCTTGCTTGATAGAATCCACATATTCCACGTCTTCTTTTACCGGATTTGTATCATCAAAACGTAAGTTACATTTTCCTTTATATTCTTGAGCGATACCAAAGTTCAAGCAGATTGATTTAGCGTGTCCGATGTGTAAATAACCGTTTGGCTCAGGTGGAAAACGGGTGTAAACGTTGCTATGTTTACCGCTTGCTAAATCTTCATCAATAATATGGGTAATAAAATTGGCTCGAGTTTCTGTTTCAGCTGTTAAAATTTCTTCGCTCATAATTCTCTCTAATGTTCTAATTAAAATAACTGCTTATTCTACACGTTATTGCAATAATCTAAAAGAGCTTGCAAAGAATTGGGTTAAAATGTGAAAGATTAATATTTAACCAGTTAAAATATGTTTATAGAAAAATAAAAAATTCTGCTTGCACAAATTTCTAAAATTACTTATCTTTGGATAAAAATGTACTATTGCAATAGTGCAAATTTAAATCAAGGAGTATGTATGAAATTTCGTAAAACATTGTTAGTTGCTGTATTAAGTGCTTTTTCTATTACCGCATTCAGCCAAGATAAAATTCAAAATGTAGCAATTACGGCGATTGTCGATCACCCGGCATTAGATTCCATTCGTAAAGGTGTTATTGAAGAGCTTGAGCGTGAAGGCTTTGTTGATGGCAAAAATATCAAAATCGACTACCAATCCGCACAAGGCAGTACTGCGACGGCTGCTCAAATTGCCCGTAAATTTGTTGGTGATAAAGCAGATATCATCATCCCGATTACTACGCCTTCCGCACAACCGGTGGTTGCAGCAACTCGTTCTATTCCGATTGTTTTCTCCGGTGTAACCGACCCGGTTGCAGCAAAATTAGTGAAATCTTGGGAACCATCAGGCACAAATGTAACGGGGATTTCAGATCACAAGCCTATCGCTCCACAAGTAAAATTAATTCAAACGTTAGTGCCTGAGTTAAAATCCGTAGGCTATGTTTATAGTGCAGGTGAAGTGAACTCTACAATCGTGTTAGAAGAACTAAAAGAAGAAGCGAAAAAGCAAGGGTTTAATGTTGTCCCTGTAGCGGTTCAACGTAGTGCAGATATTGGTACAGCAGCTCGCAGTTTAAACGGTAAAGTACAAGCGATTTATATTTCAGAAGATAATGGCGTTGTGTCTGCTTATGAAGCCTTACATAAAGCAGCGTTAGAAGCAAAAATTCCGGTTATTGCCTCAGACAGAGATACCGTTGAGCGTGGTGCACTTGCTGCTTATGCGGTAAATCAGTATGATATCGGCGTTGCAACAGGTAAAAGTGCGGCTCGTGTGTTAAAAGGTGAAAAAGCTGGTTTAATTCCTACACAAGAAGTGAGCCAATTAGAGCTTTCTATTAATACAAAAACAGCAAAAGACTTAGGTATTAATTTACCTCAAGATTTATTAAAAGAAGCAAAAGAAACCTTTTAATAATTATGGAATAATAGCGAGAATTTATTAAATTTTTTTCAATCAAACAAAGGAGTATTTTATGGGCTGGATTGCTGCAATTATTGGCGGTGCTATTATTGGTTGGTTAGCATCAATTGTAATGAAAAGTGAAGGTGGTCTTTGTAAAAATATCATTGTAGGTATTGTCGGTTCATCTTTAGGACGTTGGTTATTTGGCGACATATTAGGTATTGGTTCTGCATACAAAGCAGGAGATTTCAACATAATTGGTATTTTCTTCGGTGTATTAGGTGCAGCCTTATTAATTTTCATCTTAAGAAAATTAAGAATTTTTGATTAGTAAATAGAAATATTTAAAACAAGCAGTTATGAAAATAACTGCTTGTTTTTTTGCCTCGGTTAAAATCTACAAGCGGTCAGATTTCTACATTTTTTTGCAATTGAAAGGCTGTAATTGAAGCTATCTGTTACAGCCTTTTTACCTACAAATATTGTTGTTGTTCTTTCATCAGTTGAGAGAAAAAATCGATCAACACTCGAACTTTAGGCGAAAGGTAACGGCGGTTAGGGTAGAGTAAACTGATTTGCAGCGTGTCTTGTTCTAAAAATGGCATAATCGGCACTAGCTCTCCATTTTTGAGTTCTTCCTTTATTAAAAATTTAGGAATATTGATAATACCTAGCCCGGCTTTTGCCATTTGGACTAATGCATAGCCATTATTGCTGTAAATTTTTCCCTCAGGCTTAATGTTACTTTTTTGTCCTTGCTGCGTGAATTGCCACTGTGGATGATATTCGTAAAGCAAGCAACCACGTTTACTGAGTTCTTCTAGACTTTGAGGCTCGTTATTTTTGGCTAAATAGTCAGGAGAGGCAACTAGCATTAAGTGCGAATCAGCAATTTTTTTCGCCACAATAGAGCTGTCCGTAAGGCTACCAATACGCAAAACTAAATCAAAGCCTTCGGCAATGACATCAACGCGACGGTCGCTAAATTCAATATGGAGCTGTAAATTAGGGTAGCGTTCCATAAATTTTCCTAAATAAGGTGCAATAAAGCGAGAACCAAAATCCATTGGCACAGACATTGTAATTTTGCCTTGTAGCGTTGAGCTGATATTACTGACACTTGCTTCCGCCTCTTTCAATTCATTTAAAATAGGTAAACAGCGATGATAATAGAGTAACCCTGCTTCCGTTGGCGTAATTTTACGCGTGGTGCGTTGTAATAAACGTACATTCAAATACTCTTCCAGTTGAGCCACTAATTTACTCGCCATTGGCAGTGAGATTTGGGTTTGTTGTGCGGCTTGGGTAAAACTTTGGGTTTCAACTACTTTGCAAAATAAACTGATTGCGTTTAGTTTGTCCATTTTCTCTCTTCTTTATATTGTAATTTTTGCTAAGGCTTGCTATCGTAAAAATAGTATATTGAAAAATCAATTAAAAAAGAAATAATTTAAAGAA
>NZ_JBXGGI010000125.1:0-17581 GCF_056854775.1 Mannheimia sp. | reverse complement strand
ATTTAACCGCTTGTATTGGTTATCTCCAAGCCTTGAATTGGTTAATCAAGCCATTGGTTGAGCTATCGTGGCTGGTAATTTCTTCATTATTTTCTAGCTCAGGCAAAATGCGGTTAGCGAGTTGTTTGCCAAGCTCTACGCCCCATTGGTCGAAGCTGTAGATATTGAAGATCACGCCTTGTACGAAAATTTTGTGTTCGTACATCGCAATCAATGCCCCTAAGCTATACGGTGTGATTTTTTGTACTAAGATAGAGTTAGTCGGTTTATTACCGGTGAACACTTTAAACGGCACAATTTCAGCGATTTCTTCAAGCGTTTTGCCTGCGTCCAAGAACTCTTTTTCTACTACTTCTTTGGATTTACCAAATGCGAGTGCTTCAGTTTGAGCAAAGAAGTTAGAAAGTAATTTGTTGTGATGATCGCTTAACGGATTGTGCGTTTGAGCCGGTGCAATAAAATCACAAGGAATTAATTTAGTCCCTTGATGAATTAATTGATAAAACGCGTGCTGACCGTTTGTACCAGGTTCGCCCCAAATAATAGGACCTGTTTGATGCGTAACAGGCTTACCATCACGTCCCACAAATTTACCGTTTGATTCCATATTTCCTTGTTGGAAATAAGCCGCAAAGCGGTGCATATATTGGTCGTAAGGTAAAATTGCTTCAGATTCTGCTCCTAAGAAGTTGTTATTCCAAATACCCACTAAAGCTAACGTTGTTGGAATATTTTGTTCAATTGGAGCTAATAAGAAGTGTTGATCCATTGCGTGAGCACCGGCAAGAAGCTGCTCAAAGTTTTCAAAGCCAAGAGAAAGGACAATAGATAAACCAATTGCAGACCAAAGTGAATAGCGACCACCTACCCAATCCCAAAACTCAAACATATTTTCAGTATCAATACCAAATTTTGCGACTTCTTTCGCATTAGTTGAAAGTGCCACGAAATGTTTTGCCACCGCTGATTCATCTTTAGCAAAATCCAATAGCCATTTGCGAGCTGAAAGGGCGTTAGTCATCGTCTCTTGCGTTGTAAAGGTTTTTGAAGCAACTAAAACTAAGGTCGTCTCAGGATTTACCTTGCGTAACACTTCTGCGATGTGAGTGCCATCGACATTTGATACAAAGTGCATATTCAGATGATTTTTGTAAGGACGTAATGCCTCTGTTACCATATAAGGTCCTAAGTCTGAACCACCAATGCCGATATTAATCACATCGGTAATCGCTTTGCCTGTATAGCCTTTCCACTCGCCTGAAATCACACGCTCAGAGAACGCTTTCATTTTAGCTAATACAGCCTTCACTTCCGGCATTACATCTTTACCATCAACAGCAATTGGCGTATTAGAACGGTTACGCAATGCTACGTGTAAAACGGCACGATTTTCGGTACGGTTAATTTTTTGACCTGAGAACATTGCCTTTTTAGCTGAATCCAGACCACATTCATTTGCTAATTGGCGAAGAAGGGTTAAGGTTTTGTCATTAATCGCATTTTTAGAAAAATCGACCAGCAATTCATTTTCAAAACGAAGGGAGTATTTATCAAAACGGCTGGCATCTTCGGCGAAAAGTTGAGGAATGGAGAGATTATCTGCTTTATGCTGAGTCAAAGCATTCCAAGCAAAGGTTTGAACAGGATTGATTTTCTGCATTTTTTATTTCCTTTTACGAATTTACAAATTGAAATCGGTTTAGGATTGAGCATCTTTAGTTAATTCATCAAGACGCTTTTCTAATTCATTTAATTTCTCGCGCGTGCGAAGTAAAACTTGCGATTGAACATCAAACTCTTCACGAGTTACTACATCAAGGCGAGCAAGCTGAGCTTGTAGAATTTGTTTGAATTTTTCATCTAGATCGTTACCTACATTTTTTAGACTTTGGGGTAACGCATTGTGTAATTGTTGAGCAATAGCTTCTAAGTTTTTAGGCGTGAGCATTTTCTAATTCCTTACAATAAAATTACCCTAATTCTAGTTAATTTTAGGTATAAGAGAAAGTAAATTCTTTGATTTATTGCGTTAGTTGGTACTATTTAAATAGCCTTTTATCTTGTTTCTCTGTAAAATGCCGCCTTTCGTAAAATATAAGCCAAAATTATTCACAATCCTTGTAAGGATTGTTCACAACTTCGCTGCCGTTGGCAAAGCCAACATTCAAAAAGCGATGTTTTTTGTAACCGCTTGTATTGACTAATTCGTGGTTCGCAAACCTCCCACGCAAAAAAACTAAGGACATAAAATGACAATTCAAACTCCAAAAGCCGTTGTGATTTTTTCAGGCGGTCAAGACTCTACCACTTGTTTATTCCAAGCCATTGCTGAATTTGGTAAAGAAAATGTGGAAGTGGTTACTTTCCAATATGGACAACGCCATTCTATTGAACTTGAAAAAGCTGAATGGATCGCCAAAGATTTAGGCGTGAAACAAACGCTCATTGATACTTCTGTGATTAAAGCCATTACCACCAATGCGTTAATGGATAATAGTGCTAAAATTGAGCAACAAGGTAGCACGCCTAATACTTTTGTTGATGGGCGTAATGCACTTTTTCTGCTTTATACCGCCATTTATGCCAAAGGGCAGGGCATCCAAACTATCTTCACCGGTGTGTGTGAAACCGATTTTAGTGGCTATCCGGATTGCCGAGATGTATTCGTGAAATCGATGAATGTTACGCTGAATTTAGCAATGGATTATAACTTCAATATTCGCACACCATTAATGTATCTGACTAAAAAGGAAACTTGGGCATTAGCCGATAAATTAGGGGCTTTTGATTATATTCGTGAGCATACCCACACTTGTTATTTAGGCATTGAAGGCGGTTGCCACGACTGCCCGAGCTGCATTTTGCGAGAAAAAGGTTTGAATGAATATTTGGTGGAAAGAGGACAATCCAATGTTTAAAATTGCAAAAGAATTTAGTTTTGATATGGCACATATGCTTGATGGACACGATGGAAAATGCCAAAACCTGCACGGACATACTTATAAATTGCAAGTTGAAGTAGCAGGAGAACTGTTCCAAGAAGGAGCAAAACGTGGAATGGTGATGGATTATTCGGATCTGAAGGCAATAGTGAAAACCCATATTTTAGATCCGATGGATCACGCCTTTATCTACGATTTACACAACGAACGTGAAAGCCAAGTGGCACAATTGCTTATCGATTTAAAATCGAAAGTTTACGGTATTCCAAGCCGGACGACAGCAGAAGAAATGGCAAAATATATATTTGAAAAGCTCGAGAAAGTGGGGTTGCCGGTAAGTTTAATTCGCCTGTGGGAAACGCCCACTTCTTATTGTGAGTACAGCAAATAATGGCAGATCTGATTTCTAACCCAAGTTTTCCGATTGTTGAAATTTTTGAGAGTTTACAAGGCGAGGGTTTTAACACCGGAATGCTTTCCATTTTTGTCCGTTTTGGCAAATGCAACCTCACTTGCCCGTGGTGTGATACCAATTACAATCAATTTGAACAGTGGACACTAAACGATATCCTTGCCAAAGTAAGAAGTTATTCGGCAAAAAATATCATCATCACCGGTGGAGAGCCAACTATTCAGCCCAATTTATCGCTATTACTTAATCAACTAAAAAAAGAAGGCTATTTTTTAGCGATTGAAACTAACGGTTTAAAAGAAATACCACCGCAAATTGATTATATAGCAACTAGCCCAAAACGAATGTATCAAGAAAAATATCAACGCCGTTGCATTGAATTTGCTAATGAAGTACGAGTAGTAGTGGATGGTGAGGTTCAAACGTTTTGTGAGCAATTGGAAAATAAAATTAAAGCAGAGCATTATTACCTTTCGCCTTGTGAAAAAGAGGGAAAAATGAATTTGTTGGAAACCATCACCCAGATTGGGTTATTAAATCAGCGTCCAAATAAGCCTAAATGGCAGCTAAGTATCCAAACGCATAAAATTGTGGGGATTGAGTAAGTAGAAGTTAGAAGATGATTTTCTACAATTTAAAAGACTGAGCCGGTATTATCCAGACTCAGTCTTTTTATTTCAGTTTTTAGCAGAAGATAACTTTATTTTTTCTCGCTAACCATGATAGCTTGCCAATTATCGCTTTTTGCTTCACCGATTAAGTATTTTTGGTCAGAATTACCAGCCTTTGAATCAATAAACTTAGTTTCCATAATTGCTTTTTCCATTCCTGGAGTATAGCTTTTTTGATTTTGGGTTAAAATTGCCGTAATGATTGGGTTACCTTCTGTTGGGGTAATCTCCAACTGCTTTATATCACCTTTAATAGTAAATATATCAGAATTCCCATCTTTCACTTTTCCTTGAGCTTGACCATTTTCAAATTGAATTTCTACATCACCCAATTTGCTGATACGTGCGGCAAATTCTTTAGTATGTGGATTTGAACCATATACAAATCCTTCTTTTTTATGGTAAGTTGCTGTTAATTTATCAGAGATATTATTATTTACTCGTTTCTCATCATACACGACAAAATATTGGCTGAATTTATCGGCAGCATCGACAAGGTTTTTGCTATTTGTATCGTTATAGTAGCCATAGAATAGATCATCGCTACTGCGGATAAGAAAATCGCTAGAGAGTTGTTCAGCATTAATATCAGCCAAATTTAATACGAGAAAATCTTTTTCTTCAATAATTTGTTTACCGCTTACCACATCAAATTTTGGCTTTGTACCGGCTTTATCCACCAAAGTGAATCTACTAAGCTCAAGAGTTTGAGCGTCTTTATTGAGTTTTACTGAACCAATTTTCTCAAAAGAAGCGTCAATTTTTTGTGATTGTGGCTGTAGTACGGGCGGAGTAAGCTCTGTTTGAGGAGCATTTTCTACCTGAGGAGCATTTTCTACCTGAGGATTATTTTGTGCCTGAGAAGTATTTTGTCCCTGAGGAGCATTTTGTCCCTGAGGATTATTTTGTCCCTGAGGATTATTTTGTTCCTGAGGATTATTTTGTACCTGAGGAGCATTTTGTGCCTGAGGAGTATTTTGTGCCTGAGGAACATTTTGTGCCTGAGAAGCATTTTGTGTCTGAGGAACATTTTGTCCCTGAGTGCTATTTTGTGTTTCTAGTACTGGTTTGGACTGGCTCGGTGTTGAAGACGAACCTCCGCTACTGCTCCCTCCGCAAGCACTTAAAACTAAGGTTGCAGCAAATGTTAAAATTAATTTTTTATTGAATTTCATTCAGTTATTCCTTAAATATAAAAACGAAACTGCGAGGAGTCTATCACATTTTTTATATAAAATAAGAATGAGTGGTCTGAGGAGTCTTACGTAAACGTTTCCCTAATGAAAATTTTTTAATTATGGGAATATCCACTACTAATTTTGTAGCGATAATGTATTTTTTTAGGAAGATGGAAATGAAAATAGAGAAATAAATAATTAAGAGCTTAAGTTCTGAAAGTCTGCCTTACAGATCCCCTTTTGTTACTAAATCAATATTCAATAATTTAGCGATACCTTGTGATTTACGTTTAATTTCCTGCCATTCCGATTGTGGATCTGACGCCTCTACAATGCCAGCCCCTGCATAAAGCGTAATTGAATTTTGTGAAATTAAGGCAGAACGGAGTGTTACGCAAAATTCGGCTTCATCATTACTCATTACCCCCAAAGTGCCTGCGTACCAATGGCGGGTAAAGGGTTCGTTTTCAGTGATAAATTGTTTTGCTTTTGGACGAGGAAGCCCAGCTACAGCGGCAGTGGGGTGAATACGACTTAAGCAATCACTATCAAAAACACCTTGTTTTAGCGTAGCTTGAATTTGGCGGCGTAAGTGCTGGACATTGTGCAACCGTTTGATTTTCGCTTCAGATACTTTAAATTCAGTAACACAATCGGCAAGATTGCTCTCAATATCATCAACAACTAATTGATTTTCGTGGATATTTTTCGGATCGCTTAATAGCCATTGTGCATTCAGTTCTGTTTGGGTTTCATTTGGTGTAACTGCTGCTGTGCCGGCGAGAGCTTCAGTAAAAAATTGCTTGTCTTTGCGTTGATATAAACGCTCCGGGGTTGAACCAATGAATGCAACCTCTGCACTTTCAGCCCAGAGGAAATGGTAACAACCTTGATTGATTTGGCGACTTTGTGCAATCAGATCATAGCTGCAAATCGGATTTTCAAAATGCAGACGGATGGCGTTTGCCAATACCACTTTTTGAAACTCGCTTTGTCCAATAGCACAAATCGCTTTGTTGATATTGCTTTCCCATTGCTCAAAACTGCTGGCTGCTGCAACGGATTGCAACGGATTATCGGGCAAGCTCAATTTTTCAATATGCTCAAAATTTGCAAGAAATTGTGCAAAAACAACCGCTTGTTGCTCCATATTATCGCTATCGAAATAGAAACAAGCGGTCAAATTTTGCTGATTTTTTACTAATGTGAATTGAGGCAAAATAAACTGAGTGTAACCTTCAAATTGTAATCCACCGATTAGAGGCAAATTATGCTGTTGAATAAAGGTTTGTGCGGTTTCAAGGGTATGAAATTGACGAATTGCTCCCATAGTTGCAATTGTCTCATCTTTATCACGATATTGTAGAAAAAAGTGTGGGTAGTGCTGATTTTGTGCTTTTAACCAACCAAGTAGTGGTAAATTTTCTTCAAATAGCGGTACGGAGGCTTGAATGCTGATTAAGCCTTCTCCTTTTTCTACTTTTGAATAAATTTTTATAAGCTCTTGTTTTAATTGGTTAAAAATAGACATTTGCAAAAGAATGAAAAAATTATACCGCTTGTTTTTAGCTGATTTAAAAAAAGGTCATCATTTTAACGTATTTCCTCTTTTTTTTCCTCTCAAATTAGAGTAATGTTTGCAAATTCATTCCAAAGTATCGATTTTTTAAACAATCGTATGCGGAAATAGCAGAATTAATCATATAGGAAGTTAGCAATGGAACGTTTTCCCAAGTCAGATAAATTAGCACAGGTTCGTTACGATATTCGCGGACCAATTCATAAAGAAGCTCTCCGTTTAGAAGAAGAAGGGCATAAAATTTTAAAATTAAATATTGGTAATCCTGCTCCATTTGGTTTTGAAGCACCGGATGAAATTTTGGTGGACGTTATTCGTAATTTACCGAAAGCCCAAGGTTATTGCGATTCAAAAGGTTTATATTCAGCTCGTAAGGCGATTGTGCAGTATTACCAATCAAAAGGTATGCGTGGAATGGACGTGAACGATGTTTACATCGGTAATGGTGTTTCTGAGCTGATTACGATGTCGATGCAAGCATTACTCAATGATGGCGATGAAATTTTGATTCCTATGCCTGATTATCCGTTATGGACAGCCGCCTCAACTTTGGCTGGCGGTAAAGCGGTGCATTATTTGTGCGATGAAGAAAATGAATGGTTCCCGGATATTGAAGATATTAAATCAAAAATCACTCCTCGTACAAAAGGGATTTTAGTCATCAACCCAAATAATCCAACGGGTGCGGTGTATAGCCGTCAAATTTTACTTGAAATTGCAGAGCTTGCTCGTCAGCATAATCTGATTATTTTTGCAGACGAAATCTATGAAAAAATTATTTATGATGGTGCGGTTCATCACCACATTGCAGCACTTGCCCCTGACTTATTAACCGTTACTTACAACGGTTTATCAAAGGCTTACCGTGTGGCGGGTTTCCGTCAAGGTTGGATGGTATTAAGTGGACCAAAACATCAAGCCAAAGGCTTTATTGAAGGTTTGGATATGCTTGCCTCAATGCGTTTATGTGCGAACACGCCAATGCAACACGCAATTCAAACCGCATTGGGTGGTTATCAAAGCATTAATGAATTTGTGTTACCGGGCGGTCGTTTATTAGAGCAACGTAACAAAATGCACGATTTATTAGTGCAAATTCCAGGCATTAGCTGTGTGAAAGCGAAAGGGGCGTTGTATATGTTCCCGAAAATTGATACTGAAATGTATGGTATTAAAGATGACCAAAAATTTATTTACGACTTGTTACAACAAGAAAAAGTATTGTTAGTACAGGGTACAGGCTTTAACTGGCATAAACCGGATCACTTTCGTGTTGTAACGTTGCCTTACGCACATCAAATTGAAGAAGCAATCGGTCGTCTTGCGAATTTCTTGAAAACCTATCGTCAGGAATAGGTGAAATATCCTCTGATTTCTCTGTAGGGACGCACTGGGTGCGTCCTTCTTTCTACTCTGCAAAAATTTCAAGAAATTTAACCGCTTGTGGACGCATATACTACGTCCCAACAAACTTGGTTATCACTATGTTAAAAGGCATTCTTTTATCTCTCTCAGCCTCAATGTTATTTGGCTGTATGTACTATTTGGCGATCTTTCTAAAACCGCTGACAGGTGTGAGCATTTTCGGCATTCGTATGGTGGTTACGATTCCTTTTCTTTTCCTTGCCGTATATCTATTTAAAAAACAAAACGAGTTTTTAGCATTTCTCCAACGCCTTAAGAGAGAACCTCATTTGTTACTGATTATTTTCATTACGGCATCTATTGTAGGTGGGCAAATGTGGCTATTTTTGTGGGCACCCAATAGTGGCAAAGCGATTGAGGTTTCAATAGGCTATTTATTAATGCCGATTATGATGGTGGCATTTGGCAAAGTAGTTTATAAAGAAACGCTTTCTTTTAATAAATGGTTGGCAATTGTCGTGGCGTTTGTAGGCGTTATCAGTAATATTCTTTTAACAGGTAAAATTTCGGTTGAAAGTTTGTTTGTCTGCACAGGTTATCCAATCTATTTTTCCCTCCGCCGAAAATTTGGTTTAAGTCATTTACATAGTTTTGTAGTGGAGATTTTATATCTACTTCCTGTTGCGTTATATTTTATAAGCCAACTAGATATGCAATATGTAGAAATGCAAAATCCAAATATTTACTATTTTATTGCTCTGCTTGGCTTAATTAGTGGCACTGCACTTATCAGCTACACCCTAGCCAGCACGATTTTACCTTTTAATGTACTGGGTTTATTGGGCTATGTTGAACCACTATTGATGTTGATAGTTTCCTTCTTAATTGGTGAAAAGTTAGAAAGCGAATCTTATATCTTGATGATTTGCCTACTGGTTTCGATTTTATTTTTGGTGTTAGATGGTATCATTGCTCTGCGACAGCAGCACAAAAAGCGAAAACGAGTATCTGGTTTAAGGATGAATAATGAGTGATATTGTAAATTATTGGAAATGGTTAAATTTATCGGGCTTGCGATCAAAATTGGTTTAGAGAAGTGAGATTAATTAGGGTGGCACTGAATGTGCCGTTACATCGTTTTTTTGACTACTTACTGCCTGACGAGCTGAATGCCGGTAAGGGCAGTAGGGTTGTTGTACCTTTCGGCAGGCAAACTAAAATCGGCATTGTGGTTGATTTTCCGCAAATGAGTGATGTGCCAATTGATAAACTTAAACCGATTAAAAACGTATTAGATTTAGATACTCTTTTCGATGATGAAATGTGGCAGCTGCTTACTTGGGCTGCTCGTTATTATCACGCCCCAATAGGCGAAGTATTAAACAGTGCTTTGCCTGTCAAACTTCGTAATGGCGATTCTACTGAACGCTCCCAACCCGATTATTTTGTGGTAACGGAACAAGGAAGAAAATCCTTAATTATCGGCGAAAACAAAAAAGCCAAAAAACAGGTTGAGCTTTTAACTGAACTTGCCGAATTTGCAAAATTTTTTGAAAAACCGACCGCTTGTAGCCCTTCTGCGTGGAAAGGATTATTAGAGAAAGGTTATGTTGAGAAAATTTATGTGCCTTTTATTTCGCAATCGTGGCAACAATCGCTTGGCGAATTGCCGTTAGTGAATGTGCAAAATCGTCTCACCTTGAATAAACAGCAAACCTTAGTAGTTAGCCGTTTAAATGTGCAAAATGAGTTTGCTGCTTTTTTACTGAATGGGGTAACGGGTTCGGGCAAAACCGAAGTTTACCTGCAATTTATCGAAACCGTGCTAAAACGCAACCGGCAGGTGCTTGTGCTTGTACCGGAAATTGGGCTAACACCACAAACGGTACAACGTTTTAAAGCTCGCTTTAATGTGGAAATTGACGTTTTACATTCCAATATGAATGAAACTGAACGTCTGAATGCGTGGCTTCGAGCTAAAAATGGCGAAAGTGCGATTGTTATCGGTACACGTTCCGCCCTCTTTACTCAATTTAAGAAATTGGGGGCGATTATTTTAGATGAAGAACACGACAGTTCATTCAAACAACAGGAGGGCTGGCGTTACCACGCACGAGATTTGGCGGTGGTGAGGGCAAAAAATGCAGATATTCCTATTGTGCTAGGCTCAGCCACGCCAAGCCTTGAAAGCCTACAAAATGTCCAAAATGGCAAATTCATTGAATTAGGGCTCACTGCACGGGCTGGTAATGCACAAATTGCTAATCAACATATTATTGATTTAAAAACGCAACGCATTACTGCGGGTTTATCTGAACGATTGCTTTCAATGATGAAACATCATTTGGATCAAGGCAACCAAGTGATGCTGTTTTTAAATCGTAGAGGCTTTGCCCCTGTGTTACTTTGCCACGAATGCGGTTGGATTTGCGAGTGTGAGGCGTGCAATAAGCCTTTTACTTATCATCAAAAACAGCGTGTGCTACGCTGTCATCATTGTGCTACTCAGAGGGTAATTCCTCGCCAGTGTGGACATTGTGGCTCAACCAATTTGATTACTACCGGTGTTGGCACTGAGCAGCTGGAACAAGTGCTTAAGGAGCAATTTCCAACTTACCAAGTTACTCGAATTGACCGAGATTCTACTTCACGGAAAGGTTCACTAGAAAATCACCTTAACGATATTCGAGAAGGCAAAAGCCAAATTTTGATTGGCACACAAATGTTAGCAAAAGGGCATCATTTCCCTAATGTTACGTTGGTAGCGATTGTAAATGTGGATTCAGCCCTTTTCTCGACTGATTTTCGAGCGGAAGAGAAACTTGCTCAACTTTATTTGCAAGTGGCAGGCAGAGCAGGGCGAGCCGAGAAAAAAGGCGAAGTAGTGCTACAAACACACTACCCGGATCACCCATTGCTAAAAACCTTGTTAGAACAAGGCTATAGTGAATTTGCCAAAGAAGCCTTAAAAATACGAAAGATAATGGCATTGCCGCCGTTTTCCTCCCAAGTGCTATTTAAAGCGACAGGGAAGAATAATGAGCAAACATTAAAACTGCTTGAACAACTTGCGGATTATTTTAAGCAAAAAATCCGACAACAACATTGGCAAGGTTTTCAGTTGATTCCTCCATTTTCTGCTCCAATGGCAAAAAAAGCAGGTTTTTACCGCTGGTTGTTGTTAATACAACACCCAACCAGAAATGCTTTGCAACAGTTACTCGATTGGTTTGTTCAAGAAAAAGAAAGTTTAGATATTCCAACGAATATTAGGCTGAGTTTGGATATTGAACCACAAGAAATTGGGTAAAAAGAAGAGAACAAGCGGTTGATTTTGTGTGATTTTTTGCAAATGAATAAGGCAGGTTTAACCTGCCTTATTTGTTATCTACTTTTCCTTCCAATACCCAATCCACTCTTTTAGTGCAAGCATATTACTGTTCATTGCTCCGGCTTGTGGAACAAAGTGCATAAAGTTGAGCTTGTAGTGATCAGGGGTATCTCCTGAGCCAACACTTGCAGTAAGTACTTCAAAACCTTGTTGGGTAAAGAGCATTTCTGCTCGTTTCATATGCCATTGGTTGGTTACTAAAATAATTTTATTGATGTTCTCTTTTTCTAAAATTTCACGGCTAAAAATTGCATTTTCTTTGGTAGTCTTGGCTTTGTTTTCTAACCACTTAGTTTCAATGTTAAAGAATGTTTTAAATTCATCCGCCATTACTTTTGCTTCAGATGTGCCATTTGGGCTACTGCCTGTGGCTAAAATCGGTAAGCCTGTTTCTTTATGTAAATAAGCAGCATAACGCATTCTTTCCAGTGGAATGCCTGTAATCGCTAATTTTCCGAATAATTCTTGGCTGTCTCGTAATCCACCGCCTAATACTATGATCGCTTGGGCATTTTTGTATTTTTCGATAGTCATTTCTCCACTATCTACTAAGGAATCACCCAGCTTTTGTGAGGTGTAAGGAATACTGAAAATATATAAAATTGCAATGCCAAGCAGGGCAAAAAAGTAAGCTGAATATTTATAGCCTACTGAAAATAGAATTAATGCTAACAACCATAACAGGATAATGTTAAATGGCGGTAGGATCATTGACGTAATGAATTTAATCAGTTCAAACATAAAATTGATTTATCGTAAAGATGAGTAAATAAGTGTTTATTTTCCTAGATTATCAACGAATTGTCTATTTTTCCTTATGGAAAAGTATTAGAATGCTCCATTTGGAGAAATCTTCTGATGCATAAGGCAGAGGGGAAGTAATATGCAACAACGATCTACGAAAGAAAAATTGATTCTAATCGGTGCAGGTGGTTATGCAAAATCTGTATTGGATTCACTCGATTTTGAGAAATATGAATTCTGTGGCTTTATTGATAATTTTAAACCTGAAGGAAGTAGTCATTTAGGTTATCCTGTACTGGCATCAACGGTGCAAGATTTTAAAAATCGGGCAAGCTATAGTTATTTTATTAGTATCGGTGATAATACTCGCCGTTTAGAGAAATTTTTTAAGCTACAGCAATTTGGCTGTAAAATTATTAATGTGGTTGATAAAACCGCAGTAGTTTCTAAACATTCTACACTAGGCATTGGCGTATTTGTTGGCAAAATGGCGATTGTAAATAGTGGTGTTAGTGTGGGCGATAATGTGATTATTAACACGAAATCATTGATTGAACACGGTTGTTTTATCGGCAATCACTGCAATATTTCTACAAACACGACACTAAATGGCGATGTGATTGTCGAAGATTATGCATTCGTGGGCAGTTCATCTGTGATCAACGGTCAATTAAGAATAGGTAAAAATGCATTGGTTGGTTCCGGTGCAGTGGTAATTAGAAATGTAGAGCCTCGCACTGTTGTAGCAGGCGTTCCGGCAAAATATATTAAGGATATAAAATAATGGCAAATGTATTTATTGTGGCAGAAATTGGTTGTAACCATAATGGCGACCCTGCTTTAGCGAAAAAAATGGTAGATGTAGCAAAAGAATGCGGTGTTGATGCGGTTAAATTCCAAACCTTCAAAGCAGATAAGCTGATTTCTAAATATGCCCCTAAAGCTGAATATCAAAAAGTAACCACAGGTACGGCTGATTCTCAGCTGGAGATGACCCGCAAATTAGAGTTGCCTTATGATGAATTTGTAAAATTAGAGGCGTACGCTCGTTCACTTGGTTTAGAGGTGTTCTCAACTCCGTTTGATTTTGAATCGATTGATTTCTTAGCAAGTCAGCAACAAAAAGTATGGAAAATTCCATCAGGTGAACTAACCAATTTACCTTATTTAGAAAAAATTGCACGACTTCCGATTGAAGGCAAAACCATTGTGATTTCAACGGGAATGGCGACGATTGAAGAAACCAAAGCCTCATTAAAAGTGTTAGAAGATAATGGTATGGCGAAAAAAGATATTACGATTTTACATTGTAATACCGAATATCCGACGCCTTATGAAGATGTAAATTTAAATGCTTTCCACCAGCTTAAACAAGAATTTGGCGAATATAGCTTAGGCTTTTCCGACCACTCAGCTGGTTATTTCGCAGGCTTGGCGGCAGTGCCTTATGGCATTACTTTTATTGAAAAACACTTCACGTTAGATAAAAATTTTGAAGGTCCTGACCATAAAGCCTCAGTTACTCCGGATGAATTGAAATTACTCTGCGAAGGCATTCGTGCGGTAGAAAAATCATTAGGTTCTTCTGAAAAGCTAGTAACGAACTCTGAAGCAAAAAATAAAATTGTGGCAAGAAAATCCATTATTGCAGCACGTCCAATTAAAAAAGGTGAAATTTTTACTACTGAAAATATTACAACCAAACGTCCGGGCAATGGCATTAGTCCAATGTTCTGGTATGATGTATTAGGAAAAGAAGCTCAACAAGATTTTGAAGAAGATCAACTTATTCAAGATTCTCGTTTTGCAAATCAGATGTAATGTCATATAGTGATGGGGCGAAAGTTCCATCATTTTTTAGATAACAAGCGGTTAGATTTATGAAAAAAATTGCAATTATTACAGCTCGTGCGGGCTCAAAAGGCTTACCAAATAAAAATGTACTCTTGGCAGACGGTAAACCTCTAATGACGTATTCTATTGAAGCGGCGATTGAATCGAAGCAGTTTGAAAAAATTATTGTCAGCACCGATTCGCAAGAATATATTGATTTGCTCTCCCATTATCCGATTGAATTTATCAAGCGTGCAGAGCATTTAGCCAGTGATAAAGCCAGTTCTTTTGTGGTGATTGAAGATGTATTAAATCAATATAAACACGTTGATTTTGACTATTTTATGTTACTTCAGCCAACATCGCCGTTAAGAACTGCACAGCATATTCAAGAGTGTTGCGAGAAGTTTGAGCGTAACTTTGATAAGTTTGATTTCATTGTGTCGGTATCTGATGCTCATAAGCCAACCACACTTACTCGTGTGATTGAAGAAGATGAAAGTTTAAAACATTTCCAGCTAGATTATTCTAATTATGCTCGTCAGCTCTATCTCCCGGAATATTCGCCAAACGGTGCAATTTTTTCAGCAAAACCGACTGCTTACCTTGAGCAAAAACATTTTTATGGGGCGAAATGCTTGGCGTATTTTATGGATAGAGATGTTTCTATTGATATTGATGATCGTCAAGATTTTGAGTACTTCTACTTTATTCTACAACAACGTAATAAAGAAAAAATCTTACTCGAAACCATTAAGCGTTCTATTCTAATGAAAAAAGAGAATTTTAAAGAAGTTAAAGAGATTACTTTAATTGGGCATTCTATTTTAGATTATTGGAATATTGAATCTTTAAATGGAAAATCAGTTAATAACTTAGGTATTGCAGGTATCTCTACTAAACAATATAGTGAACTGATTTTAGACAAAGGACTCATTTCAGAGTTACCAAAAGAAGTCGTATTGATGCTTGGTACAAATGATATTGTGTATAAAGGATGGAGTGATGAGCAAGTCCTAATGGATATTAATCATTTAATTAGCCAATTAAAAGCAATCCGTGCAGATATTGAGATTTCATTCTTAGAAATTACGCCGACCGCATTTAGAATAGATCGCAATAATGATGATATCCGTTTGTTAAATCAATATTTGAAAGATAATTTATCAGTAAAATGGATTGCGTTGGATAAAGCCTTTAGTGATAAATACGGTAAGTTAGATTTAAATTATAGTAATGACGGCTTACATTTAAATGCAAAAGGTTACGAAAAATTAACCGCTATTTTGGAAGAAGAATTAAAGTAAATGAAAAATATCGCATATATTACAGGATCGCGTGCTGAATATGGCATTGTTAAGCGTTTATTAAAGAAATTAGAACAAGATCCGGAGATTAATTTCTCACTTGTTGTAACCGCTATGCACCTTGATCCGCAATATGGCAACACAGTAACTGTGATTGAGCAAGATGGCTTTGACATTACCGCTCGTATACCACTTACCTTAAATAGTGAAAATAACCAAACCATTATTCATTCTATGGCGGAATGTTTAGACCGATTTGGTCAGCATTTTCAGCACCATAAATATGATGCGGTTATTGTATTAGGCGATCGTTATGAAATGTTAGCGGTAGCAACGGCGGCTGCAATGCATAATCTTCCGCTCATTCATTTACACGGTGGAGAGCAAACTTTGGGAAATTATGATGAATTTATTCGTCATTGCATTACCAAAATGTCTAAACTGCATTTAACTTCAACTGAAGAATATAGACAGCGTGTTATCCAAATGGGTGAATTGCCTGAAAATGTGGTCAATACAGGCTCTCTTGGGGCAGAAAATAGTTTAGATTTAGTGTTACCAACCAAAGCGGAATTGGTAGAGCAGTTAGGTGTTCCAAATACACCGTATTTCTTAGTGGTTTTCCACCCTGAAACATTAACAGATGTGTCGGTATTAGATCAAATTGATGCGTTGCTAAATGCTTTTGAGCAATTTAAAAATAAATACCAATTTGTGTTTATCGGCTCAAATTCGGATACTAATTCTGAGCAAATTTACGCCCGCTTTAAAGCCTATACTGATGAAAATCAGTTTAAGTTTTTCACTTCCGTGAAGCCGGAAGAATATTTGGCATTGATTAAATATTCTCAAGGTTTAATTGGTAACAGTTCATCAGGCTTAATTGAAGCACCAAGCTGTGGGGTTGGAACGATTAATATCGGCAATCGTCAGCAAGGGCGAGTACGTGGAGAAACGGTAATTGATGTAGAAAGCAATGAAAAATCCATTATTGAAGGCATTAGTAAATTGATTTCTGCCGAGTTCCAAGACAGGCTGCCTGAAATGAAAAATCCATATTTTCAAGACAACGCAATGGAAAAGGCTTACAATGCAATCAAAAAATTCTTAGCCGATAGCAAAAACAGTCAGCCGAAAGGATTTTATGATGTGAGCTTTTAACAAGCGGTCGAAAATGGACAAAATTTTGCAATTATGAAAGCAATTAAAGACAGCGTTATTTACTTAATCGGGGAATTGGCTTCTAAGTCAATTCCTTTCTTGCTCTTACCTTACTTTTCTCGAAAATTGGGGGTAGAAGGCTACGGTGAGCTTTCCTATTACCAAACTTTCTCTGCCTTGTTTGTCATTTTTATCGGGCTTAGCCAAGATGGGGCTGTAGCTCGTTATTTTTATTTCTACGGTAAACGTTCGCTCAATTTAGTGCTGACGACAGGCTATTTATATACTCTTTTGGCAAGCTCGCTTATTCTATTGGGTTGTTGGTATTTCAAGTCAGAAATTATTGCTTATGTGGCGATTGGGGCAATGTTTCAATCCTTTTTGAATGTGCAATTAAGCGTTAGGCAATGCCAAAAACAGGCGGTTTCTTACACGGTTATTCAGCTAATGTCAGCTATCTTTTCGGCAGTTATTACCGTTGCAATGATGGAATATTTTGAAACGGATTTAGTTGAAAAACGGATTTTAGCGATTTTAATCAGTAATGCGTTAGTGTTTTTCATCGCTTATCTGCTTTATGCGAAAAAAAGCAAAATGAAAAAATTTAGTATTGCTCATTATAAGATCGCATTCTTTTATTTGATGGGTTTTGGTTTACCGTTGATTTTGCACCATTCCAGTATTTTCTTAAAAGGGCAGTTAGACCGTATTTTTATTTTCCATAAATTTAGTGAAGCTGATTTAGGCTTGTATGCAATGGGGGCACAAATTGCATTTATTTTAGCCATTGTTATTCAAGCCTTAAATAAAGCGACACTTCCTTATTTTTATGAAGCACTAAAACAGAAAAAAATTAATGTGAGCCATATCCACAAATGGGCGTTTTATGCCTTATTTACAGTACCAATTCCGGCACTCGTGATGTGGTTTATTCCTGAAGAAGTAGTGGTTTGGATTTTAGGTAACCAATTTGCAGGCACAAAATATTATATAATCCT
>NZ_JBXGGI010000124.1:0-3268 GCF_056854775.1 Mannheimia sp. | reverse complement strand
ATCAATATTCACGTTAGTAATACCGGCTACGTTACCTGCCATCAACACCGCTTTCTCAACAGCGGCTGCACTTGAAGCAATACCGGAAATTTTCGCTACACCATTTTCAACGGTTACATTCACATTTTCAACGCCCGGATTATCTTGGCTCAAATGTTCAGTAACGGCTTTTGAAGCATCTTCTTCTTTGTTAAATAATTTACGACCAATGTCGCCTACGAAATCAAATAAGCCCATAGTAAGTTCCTCATAATAAGACTGGGGGTTTCATTTTACACAATTTCCACCGTTGGAAATAGTGCATTCCAGCTATTAGAACAAGTAAAACTGAATTAGTTCAACCTCAAACCTCCTGAAAACCGCTACAAGCGGTGATTTTTAGCATATTTTTTGCAAAATATGCCGCTTAGATTTTATATTTGCCTGATTTTCAGCTAAAATCTACCGTTTAAGTACATCAATATATTGTTTAGGAATATGCTGTGAAACAAGTGCAATTTTATCTTCTAAGCCAAACCGATTCAGCCGATATTTCAGCCGCTGAAGCTCAGGCTTGTGAACTTGCCGCTCAAGCGTGGCGATTAGGTAAACGAGTGCTTATTGCCTGTGAAACAGAACAACAAGCCTTCAATATTGATGAAGCACTTTGGGCAAGAGATCCTGATTCTTTCGTACCACATAATTTATCGGGCGAAATTACTACTTACCCAACGCCGATTGAAATTTCGTGGAAAGGTAAACGCAACGCACAACATCGGGATTTACTAATTTCATTACAAACAGAATTACCCGATTTTATTAACAGTTTCAATCATATTATTGACTTTGTGCCGGTGGAAGAAACTGCCAAAGTACAAGCACGCGAACGCTATAAACAATATCGCCAATTAGGTTGGCAGCTGGAAACCGTGCAATGCTAAACACAATAAATTGGCAAGCCAAGACTTTTGAGCAACTTTCCACCCAAGAGCTATTTGAAATCTACCACGCCCGCACGGCGGTTTTTGTGGTTGAGCAAAATTGCCCTTATCAAGAAGTGGATAATAAAGACCTACAAGCGGTGCATTTCTTTGCAAAAAATGCAAATAATCTGACCGCTTACTGCCGTTTGATTCCAACTGATGATGGCGTACATATTGGCAGAGTGTTAGTGGCTGCGGAAGTTCGCGGCACAGGCTTAGCAAGGGAATTGGTGCAAAAAGCAATAGCCTATTGCCGTGAACATTTCCCAACTCAACCCGTTCACGTCCAAGCCCAAACCTATCTGCAAGGGTTTTATGCCGGTTTTGGTTTTCAGG
The DNA here is from genome assembly GCF_056854775.1 of Mannheimia sp. NCBI lineage: Bacteria > Pseudomonadati > Pseudomonadota > Gammaproteobacteria > Pasteurellales > Pasteurellaceae > Mannheimia > Mannheimia sp. The sequence continues at coordinate 1,970 of NZ_JBXGGI010000124.1, read as the reverse complement.
CTGTATCGTGCGAGTATTTAGAAGACGGCATACCGCATTTGGATATGGTTAAAAAGGAAAGCTGATAATGTTTGATATGAAAAAATTACAATGGTTAAATCCACCTAAGGACAGTTTCATTTCCGAACAAGTGATTGAAATCACTACCGAACCACAAACCGATTTATGGCAAAAAACCTACTACCATTTCCAAAATGACAACGCCCCAATGTTGCAACTGGAAACGGCAGAGCCTTATTTTTCCTTTATGGTCAAAACCGATTTCACAGGGGCAAAACAGCGTTTTGACCAATGCGGCATTGTGCTTTATTTGGATAGCGAAAATTGGCTAAAAGCGTCGGTGGAATATGAAAACGAACAGTTTCAGCATTTAGGCTCGGTGGTAACGAATAACGGCTATTCCGACTGGGCGACCACTGAAATCGGTTTGAACATCAAACAGATGTGGTATCGCCTAAGCCGCAGAAAAGACGATTTTCGGATTGAATGTTCCCAAGACGGTGTGCATTTTGCCCAAATCCGCATTTGCCACCTAAACAAAGCGACAGACAAAATCCGCTTCGGCTTATATGCGTGCAGCCCTGAAAATTCGTCTTTTACGGCAGTATTTAGCGAAATGCAACTGGGCGAGTGCGTGTGGGAAAAGCATAATGGGCAACAACCTGATGAGTGGTGTGAGTAACAAGCGGTCAAATTTTCGCAAAAATTTGCAAAAAATCATTCAAAATAGACCGCTTGTATTAAAGAGGAAATAAAATGACCAGTCGTGAAGAATTACTCAAAAAACAGCGAGAATTAGATATTCTTTTTACCGCTTGGTTTGAAGAAAAGAAAAAGCACGAAATGCTAACTTACCGCCGTGAAAATGGGGATTTGATTGAGCATTATCCAGACGGTACGGAAAAAGTGATTGAATATGCAAAATAACCTAGCGATTTTTTACTGTGGCACAAACGGAGCCGGAAAATCTACGTTGCGATCTTTCAATCAAGATAAAGTCGAAATTGTGATTGATTCGGATAACATCGCAATGCAGATTAATCCGACTAATCCAAGATTAGCCGATATTGAAGCAGGCAGAAAAGCAATCGAGCTATTTCAGTTTGCAGTAAAAAATCAGATTGCATTTTCAATGGAATCAACCCTTTCGGGAAAATCTATTCTAAAACGAATGGAAAATACTAAAACAAGGAATTTCAGAACTCGATTAAATTATATTGGTGTCGATAGCTATAAAATTAACATTGCACGAGTAAAAGCAAGAGTGAAAGCAGGTGGGCATTTTATTGATGAAGAAACTATTAGAAAACGCTATCAGATTAGCCGTAAAAATTTAATGGATGCGATTTTTATCAATGATGAAACACTGATTTATGATAATTCAGAAACCAAGCCGAATTTAATTTTGCAGATTGCGGATAAGAAAGTGATAAAAATTTCAGAAAAAATACCGAATTGGTGCAATCTACTTTGTGATGAATTGGTGGGATTAGGGTTTGAAATTACCTAACACGAGCCGTGCTAGGCTCTATAATTCCAGCTCCGCTGGAGCTGAAAGTTAGAATCCACAGCGTGGCTCAGCTATATCTAACCTTACACGGCTCGTATGGGATTAAAGAGCGGTCCGATTTAGGTAGAATCTTACAAAAAATTAGGTTCAAGAGGTAAATTATGTTTGAGGCGTTGGAATGCGAAAACCTTGAAAGAGTGTATTTTTGTTATTCAAATGAAAATATAAAGAACTTAATTGAAAATAATTACAAGCTAATAATAGATACTGAAAATTATCACTTATCACCAATATCTGAAATTGATAATTTACCAAAAGATAGCTTTAAAATTATTTTTACTGATGATTTAATGACAGTAAGTGAGTATATTTGTAGAGTAGGTAGCAGCTTCACTTTCTGGGAAAAATCAAATCACAATGGAATTTTTATAATCAACACTAATAGAAACTCAGAATTATT
>NZ_JBXGGI010000123.1:0-18504 GCF_056854775.1 Mannheimia sp. | reverse complement strand
TTGCGTTTGGTTATCTCAATTGCAAAAAAATACACTAATCGTGGTTTACAGTTCTTGGATTTAATCCAAGAAGGTAATATCGGCTTGATGAAAGCGGTGGATAAATTTGAATATCGCCGTGGTTACAAATTCTCAACTTATGCAACCTGGTGGATTCGCCAAGCGATTACCCGCTCTATTGCGGATCAGGCTCGTACCATCCGTATTCCGGTACATATGATTGAAACCATCAACAAACTTAACCGTATTTCCCGTCAATGCTTGCAGGAAATGGGGCGTGAAGCCACACCGGAAGAGTTGGCAGAACGTATGGGAATGCCGGAAGATAAAATCCGCAAAGTATTGAAAATTGCCAAAGAGCCGATTTCAATGGAAACCCCAATCGGCGACGATGACGATTCACATTTAGGCGATTTCATTCAAGACGAAAGCCTTGAATTACCATTGGATTCTGCAACCGCTGAGAGCTTGCGTATGGCAACCAACGAAGTGTTAGAAGGTTTAACACCTCGTGAAGCGAAAGTATTGCGTATGCGTTTCGGTATTGATATGAACACCGACCACACCCTTGAGGAAGTGGGTAAACAGTTTGATGTAACCCGTGAGCGTATTCGTCAGATTGAGGCAAAAGCGTTGCGTAAATTACGCCACCCTAGCCGTTCAGAAACCTTACGCAGTTTCTTAGACGATTAATGATTTCCCCTGTGCCTTGTGGTACAGGGGTTTTTGTTTTAAGATGAATGACAAGCGGTTGTTTTTCTTAAATTTTTTACAAGAGGGAGAGATATGAAAAAATCACTATTAGCACTTTTAATTAGCTCAGTATTTGTAATTGCGGGTTGTGAAGACGGCAAAATGACACAAACAGTACTGGAAGCCGAAAAACGGATTGTTCACTTAGGCACAGAATTAAAAAATGCCCAGTCAGACTTGGCAAAAAAAGAAGCTGAAGTTGCTGAGCTTTCAGGTGTGAAAGCGGAGAATGAAAAATTAAAAGCAGAACTAGAGAAAGCCCAACAAAATACCGCATTAAACGTTGAGATTGTGAAAATCTTCGATAAAAAAGATGTGATTAAACATAAAGTTGATCCAAAAGAAGAATTTGCAATTGAGGAAAGTACGGTGAGTTCGATTGTTACGCTTCCAAAAACAAATTTTGATTGGCTCAATCAACTGTTGATTAATCAGGTTTATGATCACAATGAAGAACAAGGCAGAAAGCTGAAAAATCCAACCGAAGAAGAGTTTAAAAAGCACCGTGAAGAGGTTTATCAAGGTTTACTGGAAAGTACGAAAACAGAGCCTACAATTGGCTATGATGAGCATATTCATAGTACTTTTATGGGGCAACGCAATAATATCGCTACTTTTTTGATGACACATTATAGCTACACAGGTGGTGCTCACGGAATGCACCATACGCAATACATCAATGTCGATTTAGCTAAAAAAGCAGTCATTGGCTTAAATGATTTAATCAGCCCAAAAAATCAATCCCAACTGAAAGAGCTCCTTTGGGAAAATTACAGTCGTGAGCGAGTAGATGAAAATGGTAAATATAATGGATTTGGAGATAAAAAAGAGTTTCGTATTTCTGACCAATTCTATTTCACCCCCGAAGGGATCGCCTTTGTTTATCCCCCATACGAATTGGGTGCTTACGCAGAAGGTGATATAGAGGTTGAAGCGGATTGGTATAGTATCAATAAGTTACTCAATTCAGATTATCAACGTGGTGAAAAAGATGGGTTCTTTGCAGAAGAGCTGGAGAACTAATTGTAAATTCAAGTTAAAAAACAACCGCTTGTAATCCTTTATTACAAGCGGTTTATTTTTGTTGAAATTTTGCAACTTACCCCAACAAAATCCCCAAGCTAAACAACAAGTTAGTGATTAATGCCAAGCCTGCCATTTGTCCTAGAATTGGGTAAAGCTCTTTTGGATCTTGGTGTTGATAAACAAAACGTGCGTGTTTTGCGAGCAACGGTACAGCAAGTAAGAACAGGAAACTGTACCAATGTTCAAATTCCGAAATAGCAAAAATCAGATAAGAAATAACCGCTAGCACAAGCAGAGCAACGTGGTATTTTCGCCCGTTTTGGCTGCCAATTCGCACAATCAGCGTATTTTTGCCGGCTTGTCTGTCTTGGTTAATATCACGCAAATTATTGATATTTAATACCGCAACCGAGAGTAATCCACAGCCGAAAGCAGGTAGTAAAATTATTGATGGTACACTATGAGCTTGCAGGTAAAACACGCCGATAACCGCTACAAAGCCAAAGAAAATCAGCACAAACAGATCGCCTAATCCTAGATAACCGTAAGCTTTTTTGCCGACGGTGTAAGTGATTGCAGCAACAATTGATACTACGCCAAGCCCAATAAAAAAGAACAAGTCTTGAATGGTTTCAAAAGCATAAGCACTTAATGCTACGCCCGAAATAAAAGAGAGCAGACTTAAAATAATTACTGCTTTTTTAAGCTGCTCACCACTGATTGCCCCTTGCTGAATGGCTCGAAGCGGTCCGATTCGTTCTTTGGTGTCGGAACCCTTCACGTGGTCGCCGTAATCGTTAGCGAAGTTAGAGAGAATTTGTAGCAAGATAGTCGTAATAAAAGCCAATAATGTCGTAATAAAATCAAATTTTCCAGCCCAATGAGCCAGTGCCGAGCCAACAATAATTGATGCCAACGCCAGTGGCAAAGTTTTGGGGCGAGCGGTGCTAAACCAAATCGAAAAAAGGGAATTTTTGTTCATAAATAATATTTCGTTTAAAATAATGGGTAATCTCCGTCATTTTATCAGAAAAAATCCCGATGACTTCTACTCCAAAACAATTAAATCCGATCCAGATCAATCCAATCGGTATTATGCAAAGTCCTTACGATGAAAAATTTTCCGTGCCTCGCCAGCCCAATTTGGTAGCGGAAGGAAAAGGCATTTTGCATCTCCTTCCGCCTTACAACACGCCCGATGCGGTTCGAGGATTGGAACAATTTAGCCATATTTGGCTGATTTTTCAGTTTCATCATATTCCTGAGCGAGATTGGCACGCTACGGTTAGACCACCTCGTTTAGGTGGGAATGAGCGTATCGGTGTGTTTGCCAGCCGTGCGACTCATCGCCCTAATCCATTGGGCTTGTCGAAAGTGAGACTAGAAGAAGTGGTGGTTGAGAACGGCGACGTTTATCTGAAATTAGGCAGTGTAGATTTAGTAAACGGTACGCCGATTTTGGATATTAAGCCTTATATCGTCTATGCGGATAGTGAACCTGATGCAGTTTCGGGCTTTGCACAAGAAAAACCGGAGCAGAAATTATCAGTTGTATTTAGTGAAGAAGCCCAACAAGCGGTGGAATTTTGCCAAAACTTTGCAAAATTTGGCATTGAGCAGCCACTTACTTTTATTCGTGATGTGATTGCACAAGATCCTCGTCCTGCTTATCAACAAGGGAAAGTATCCGATAGAATTTATGGTATGAACCTTGCGGGCTATAATATTCGCTGGAAAATAGAACAAGGTGAGCAAGTACTTGTCCTTTCGATTGAGTAAATGAACTTTCTGAAGGTAGGAATATCTAATAAGTGAATTTTATCCCTTTAAGGACTGATTATGAAATTGAAAAATTTTCTCACAATTCTACCGCTTGCACTAACAACGGTAACGGCTTTTGCTGAAACGGCTACCACAGAGGCAGCACCTGCCGGTACGGTTGTTTCGGTAGAGAAAAAACAAGCCTCAAACTTTAGTTTTTCAACCAAAGTAACTCGTAGCGTTGAACAAGATTTAATGCAGGCAACGGTTTATAGCCAAAAATCAGGGAAGTCATTATCTGAACTGAAAAAAAATGTTTCGCAAAATTTGAATCAAGTACTGGAACTGGCAAAAAAACACCCTGCTATTGAGGTACAAGCGGAAGGCATTAGCAATAACGCCAATTACAATAACAAAGGGAACATTGACGGTTGGCAAGCCTACGGTAGTGTGAGCTTGAAAAGTAAAGATTTCAACGCTATGGCTGAGGTGTTAGAAAATTTAGGTAAAGACGTGGCAATCCAATCTATTTACTTTGGTGTATCACCTGAGAAAGTTGCATCATTGGAAGAAGAGATGCTACTTGAAGTCATCAAAAAATTCCAAGATAAAGCGGAAATTATTCAAAAAGCTTTAGGGGCGAAAAAATATCGACTAAGTATGGTTAATCTGCAAACACCAAGCGATGGCGGTTATGAGTATGGCTCTCCTCGTATGGCAAGTGCGATGTATGCAGCAGAACAAGCCGCAATGGGGAAATCAGCAGATATGCCGTTAGAAGCAGGTAAAACGACAATTTCGGCTGTTGCTTCGGGCAGCGTTGATTTTGAATAGAATTGTATAGATTTGTATAGACTTGTATTTTTACTTTAAATTTAGGAATAAATCTGTCTATACTATTAAGCATTGATATGAGTATTTATGGTTTATCATAATACTCATATTTTTATTTAGTTATTTATTGGCATTTTTGGAAAGCAAAACGCTTATGTGTTGTTCATCCTAATGGGTAAGGATTAAAAATGAAAAAATATTTTGCTGAATTTTTCGGTACATTTTGGTTAGTGTTTGGTGGTTGTGGTAGTGCGGTATTAGCAGCCGGTATCCCTGAGCTAGGCATTGGCTACACAGGAGTATCATTAGCCTTCGGTTTAACAGTATTAACAATGGCGTATGCAGTAGGGCATATTTCTGGCGGTCATTTCAACCCGGCGGTGTCAATTGGCTTATTAGTGGGTGGTCGTTTTAATGCGAAAGATCTAGTGCCTTATATTGTTGCTCAAGTTATTGGTGCAATTGCAGCCGGTGCGGTGTTATATACTATCGCTTCAGGTATCCCAACTTTTGATGCTACCGCTGGTTTTGCAAGCAATGGCTATGGTGAGCATTCTCCGCACGGCTATAGCTTAATGGCAGCGTTACTAATTGAAGTAGTATTAACGGCATTCTTCTTAATGATTATTATGGGGGCAACAGACAGACGTGCTCCGGCAGGTTTTGCCCCGATTGCAATCGGTTTAGGTTTAACCTTAATCCACTTAATCAGCATTCCGGTAACTAACACTTCTGTAAACCCTGCACGTTCAACAGGTGTGGCGTTATTTCAAGGAAGCTGGGCGATTGAACAATTATGGTTGTTCTGGGTTGCTCCGATCGTAGGTGCAATTATCGGTGCATTAGCTTACCGTTTCATCGCTGATGAAAAATAATTTTAGCTAAAGTTCTATGCAGTCCTAGCCATTATTGGTTAGGGCTGCTTTTTATTTATATGAAGGATTAAGAATGAAAATGTTAATTAAATTAGGTAGTGTGATTTTTGCAGCAGTACTGTTAAGTGGTTGCTTAGTTACTTCGGTTGTGGGCGGCGTAGTCGGTACGGCGGTAGATGTCGTTGATGCGGTAACCCCCGATATTGTCGATTAATAACTATTACAAGCGGTTAAAATTCGCTGATAGATTGCAAATATAAAATAAAGCGTTACAATGGCTTGTTATTTTTAACTAAACGTGGATAAAGGATTCAATATGAAAATTACAAAAGATTTAGTACCAAGCATTGCTTACCAAGTTCGCACCCAAGACGGCGTATTGGTTGATGAAGCTCCGGTAAATCAACCCTTAGAGTATTTGCACGGTCATAGCAACTTAGTGGAAGGTTTAGAAAAAGCCCTTGAAGGTAAAGTGGTTGGCGATGTATTTGAAGTACGTGTAAAACCGGAAGAAGGTTATGGCGAATATAATGATAATATGGTTCAACGTGTGCCAAAAGACGTATTTATGGGCGTAGATGAACTAGAAGTAGGTATGCGTTTTATTGCAGACACAGACTTAGGTCCATTACCTGTTGTGATTACTGAAGTGGACGGCGATGAAGTTGTGGTTGATGGCAACCATATGTTAGCCGGTCAAGAGTTATTATTCTCTGTAGAAGTAGTTGGCGTGCGTGAAGCAACCGCAGAAGAAATTGCACACGGACACGTTCACGGTGGACACGAGCACGGTTGTGGTTGTGGCGGACACGATCATCATCACGATCACGAAGGCTGCTGTGGTGGACACGATCACGACCATCACCATCACCATAATCACGGTGGTTGTGGTTGCGGCGGTCATCACTAATTCTTATTTCTCCCTCCTTTCTGGAGGGAGATCTATTTTAAAATACCGATTAAAGCTAATGGTAAGCGGTCCAATTTCTTAGAAAATTTACCAATGTCTTTATAAAAATATAACCTTTCAAATGATGAGTGAAACCAAACAAAACGAATCTGTAGATTATTTACGTTCGATTTTAAGCTCGAACATTTATGATCTCGCCCAAGTTACCCCTCTGCAAAAAATGGAAAAACTGTCTGAACGTTTAGGCAATAATGTGTTTATTAAACGTGAAGATCGCCAGCCTGTGCATAGTTTTAAATTGCGTGGTGCTTTTGCAATGATTTCTAATCTATCTAAAGCACAAAAAGAAGCCGGTGTGATTGCCGCTTCCGCAGGTAATCACGCTCAAGGTGTGGCACTTTCAGCAAAACATTTAGGTTTAAGAGCCTTAATTGTAATGCCACAAAATACCCCGGCAATTAAAGTAGATGCGGTGCGTGGTTACGGTGGTGAAGTGTTGCTTTATGGTGCAAATTTTGATGAAGCCAAAGCAAAAGCGATTGAGCTTTCAACTGAATTGGGTATGACCTTTATTCACCCGTTTGACAGCCAGGCAGTAATTGCAGGGCAAGGCACTATCGGTTTGGAATTAGTGCAGCAAAAGCCGGATTTAGACTATATTTTCATTCCTGTTGGTGGTGGTGGATTAATTGCAGGCATCGCAGTATTCATTAAGCAAGTTTTACCGAATATTAAAGTGATTGGGGTAGAGTCAAAAGATTCAGCCTGTTTATATCACGCCTTGAAAAACGGTCAGCCAACCGATTTAGAGCGTGTGGGCTTATTTGCCGATGGTATTGCGGTTCGTCGTATTGGCGATGAAACCTTCCGCTTGTGCCAGCAATATGTTGATGATGTTGTATTGGTGGATAATGATGAAATATGTGCTTCAATGAAGTTGATTTTTGAAAACGTGCGGGCAATTTCAGAGCCATCGGGGGCAACTTCACTGGCTGGTTTGAAGAAATATGTGAAACAGCACCAATTACAAGAAAAGAATTTAGCTTGTATCCTTTCCGGGGCGAATGTTAATTTCCACACGTTGCGTTTTGTGTCTGAGCGTTGTGAAATCGGCGAAAAACGTGAAGCCTTGTTGGCGGTAACCATCCCTGAACAGAAAGGCAGTTTCTTAACTTTCTGTGAGATTTTAGGTAATCGTGCGGTAACTGAATTTAACTATCGTCATTCCGATGATCAAAATGCGTGCATATTTGTTGGCGTAAGAATTTCCGGTTCGGCAGAGAAGTTAGAAATCATTAAAGAGCTACAGCAAAATGGCTATGATGTAACAGATCTGTCTGATGATGATATTGCTAAAACCCATATTCGTTATATGGTTGGTGGTAGAGCTGCTTCTATCAAAAATGAACAGCTATATAGTTTTGAATTTCCGGAACAGAAAGGGGCGTTACTGAAATTCTTGCAAATGCTCACAAATTGGGATATTTCTTTGTTCCATTACCGTGCTCACGGGGCAGATTATGGTGATATTCTCGCTGCATTTGCACTAAATCAAGGTGATGAAGTAGAATTAAATCAACATTTAGAACAGCTTGGCTATCGTTTCCAAAATGTTAGCAATAGCCCTGCATATCAATATTTTTTGAAGTAAAAGTTAGGAATTAAAATGGCTCGTAAATATTTCGGTACAGACGGTGTGCGTGGAGAAGTAGGTAAATTCCCAATTACCCCTGAATTTGCCTTAAAGCTCGGTTGGGCAGCCGGTAAAGTGCTGGCAACACAAGGCACAAAAAAGGTACTAATCGGAAAAGATACTCGTATTTCAGGTTATATGTTGGAATCTGCACTTGAAGCAGGTTTAACAGCAGCCGGTTTATCGGCAGTATTTGTTGGTCCGATGCCAACCCCTGCAATAGCCTATTTAACCCGTACTTTCCGTGCTGAAGCAGGTATTGTGATTTCAGCTTCCCATAACCCATATTATGATAATGGGATCAAATTCTTCTCATCAGTAGGTGAAAAATTGCCTGATGAAATCGAAGAAGCGATTGAAGCAATGCTTGATCAGCCGATGGATTGTGTAGATTCGGCAAATTTAGGACGTGCAAGCCGTATTAATGATGCAGCAGGGCGTTATATTGAGTTTTGTAAAGGAACTTTCCCATCTGAATTAAGCCTCGAAGGTTATAAGATAGTGGTGGATTGTGCTAACGGTGCAACTTATCACATTGCCCCAAGTGTAATGCGTGAGCTAGGGGCAGAAGTGCTTGAAATTGGTACGAAACCGGACGGTTTGAATATCAACGAAAAATGTGGTGCGACGGATATTAAAGCACTACAAAAAGTAGTGGTAGAAGCCGGTGCTGATGTTGGCTTGGCTTATGATGGTGATGGCGACCGTTTAATTATGGTCGATCACTTAGGTAATAAAGTTGATGGCGACCAAATCCTGTTTATTTTAGCCCGTGAAGCCTTGCGTTCAGGCAAATTACAAGGTGGTGTGGTTGGCACATTAATGAGTAATATGAGCTTGGAATTAGCGTTAAAAGAGCTGGCGATTCCGTTCTCTCGTGCTAACGTGGGCGACCGCTATGTGCTGGAACAGCTTAAAGAAAAAGGCTGGAAACTCGGTGGTGAAAACTCAGGGCATATCATCGTGTTAGATAAAAATACAACAGGTGATGGCGTAATTGCCTCTCTGCAAGTATTAGCTGCAATGGTAAGCCATAAATTAAGCCTCAATGATTTAGCGAAAGCTGTACCGCTATTCCCTCAAGTTCTACTGAATGTTCGTTTTGAGAAAGGTGCGGCAAATCCACTTGAAAGTGATGAAGTAAAAGCCGTTGCTGCTGAAGTAGAAAAACGTTTGGCAGGTAAAGGGCGTATTTTATTGCGTAAATCAGGCACTGAGCCATTAATTCGTGTAATGGTTGAATGCGAAGATGGACAACTCGCACAAAGCTGTGCAGAAGAAATTGTTGAAGCAGTAAAACGTAATTAATCGCAAGCGGTTATATTTTGTAAAAAATTTGCAAAATATGACCGCTTGTTGTTTAAAAGGAGCAAAAAATGGATCAACAAGAAATGAAAAAAATTGCAGCTCAAGCTGCATTAAAATTTGTAAAACCGAATACGATTGTAGGCGTGGGTAGTGGCTCAACGGTAAACTGTTTTATTGATGCCCTCGCTTCAATGAAAGAAGAAATTAAAGGGGCAGTTGCTGCATCAAAAGCCTCAGAAGAACGCCTGCGTGATATCGGCATTGAAGTCTTTAGTGCCAATGAAGTTAGCGAGCTTGATGTTTATATTGATGGGGCTGATGAAATCACGCCTCAAGGAGCAATGATTAAAGGCGGTGGTGCAGCATTAACTCGTGAGAAAATTGTCAGTTCGTTGGCTAAAAAATTTATCTGTATTGTTGATAGCTCAAAACAAGTGGACGTTTTAGGTTCAACTTTCCCATTACCGGTAGAAGTTATTCCAATGGCTCGCTCTTATGTGGCTCGTCAATTAGTGGCACTTGGCGGTTCGCCGGAATATCGTGAAGGTGTAGTAACCGATAATGGCAACGTGATTTTAGATGTACATAATTTTAAAATTATCGAACCGTTGAAAATGGAGCATACAATCAATAATATTGCAGGTGTCGTTACAAATGGCATTTTCGCACAGCGTTATGCTAATGTTACCATTGTTGGCACACCTGAAGGTGCAGTTATATTAGAATAATTTATTATCGCAAACACATAATACTAGGAGCAAAAAATGGCTAAAATTTCTTTGGATAAATCAAAGATTAAATTTCTTCTACTTGAAGGCGTGCATCAAAATGCAATTGATGTACTCTTAGCGGCGGGTTATACCAATATTGAAGTACATAAGAAGGCACTTGATGGTCAAGAGTTAATTGATGCAATTAAAGATGCACACTTTGTTGGTATTCGCTCACGCACTTTTTTAACAGAAGAGGTGCTGGCTCAAGCTCCGAAATTAATTGCGATTGGTTGTTTCTGTATCGGGACAAACCAAGTTGATTTAAGTGCGGCGAAAAGACGAGGTATTCCGGTATTCAATGCACCGTTCTCAAATACTCGCTCTGTTGCAGAATTAGTGCTTGCAGAAATGATTTTATTAATGCGTAAAGTACCGTCTGCCAATGCTGAAGTGCATCGTGGGGTGTGGAATAAATCTGCTGCCGGTGCAAATGAAGTGCGTGGCAAAAAACTAGGTATTGTAGGTTATGGACATATCGGTTCGCAGTTAAGTGTGCTTGCTGAAGCAATCGGTATGCAAGTTTATTTCTACGATGTTGAAAATAAACTACCGCTTGGTAATGCACAGCAAGTGCCGACGTTGGAGCATCTACTTTCAACTTGCGATATGATTTCATTACACGTTCCGGAGATCGATTCTACCAAAAACTTAATGAGTGCAGAACGTATTGCTCAATTAAAAGAAGGTTCGGTATTAATTAATGCGGCTCGCGGTACGGTAGTTGATATTGATGCGTTAGTAGCCCGTTTGGAAGCAGGCACATTGCGTGGTGCGGCAATTGACGTATTCCCAGAAGAGCCAGCGTCAATTAACGATCCGTTTGTATCACCATTATGTAAGTTTGATAACGTGATTTTAACGCCACACATCGGAGGATCAACTTCTGAAGCACAAGCGAATATTGGTACGGAAGTAGCGAATAAATTTGTGAAATATTCAGATAATGGCTCAACTGTAACTGCCGTAAACTTCCCGGAAGTTTCATTACCGATTCATAATCAAGCTAAACGCTTATTACATATTCACGAAAATCGTCCGGGTATCTTAAATCAGATCAACCAAATCTTTGTGGATCTAAATGTAAATATTGCAGCACAATACTTACAAACCGACCCAACTATTGGTTATGTCGTGATCGATGTGGAATGTGATAATGTTGATGATGCATTACAACGCTTAAAAGTAATTGAAGGCACAATTCGAGCACGTGTACTTTACTAATTAAGCAAAGAGCCTGAATAATATTCAGGCTCTTTTGTTACAAGCGGTCATATTTTTAAAAAATTTTACAACCGATTAATTTATGCTTAGAAACGATAAGTGGCATTTGCTGTGAAAGAGTTGCCTCTTAATTTTGTACCACTGCGTTTTAAGTTATCACGGGTGTATTCTGCAGTAAGTTCTACATCGCTTGATACAGCATATTTTGCCCCTGCACCAAAGCCGAAGCCACGATAAGTTTCGTTACCGACTTTAGTTGAGCTTGCATCAACTTTTATGTAAGGAAGTAAGTCTGAACCAACACGATAACCTTGTTGATAAGCAACGGTATATTTATTTTTTTGTTTTACATCACTAAATACTTTAGTGCTGCCTACTTTTGCTTTACCTTGCACAACACCTACAAAGTTATTGCCTTGATCGATACCGTAATCAACAACTAAGACCGGACCTGTTGAGTCTTTACCTTTTACGCCATCTACGTTGTATTTGGTCGTTGTTACGTCAACACCTACGCCAACACCGGTAAATGTATTACCAACCGGGGCTGCAAATAGATTTGCGGAGAATAAGCAAGCGAGTGTTGCAATAGTTAATTTCTTCATATATGACTCCTCTTTGATTAAGATTCAATATTACCGCAGAAGCGATAGCCTTCTCCGTGAATAGTTACGATCATTTCCGGTGTATTTGGGTGATCTTCAAAATGTTTACGAATACGGCGGATTGTTACATCAACGGTTCTATCGTGAGGTTTTAATTCACGTCCTGCCATTTTCTTCAGTAAATCTTCACGAGTTTGGATTTTACCCGGATTTTCACAGAAATGTAATAACGCTCTAAATTCACTACGTGGTAATTTCGTTGCTTCACCTTCAGGATTAATAAGGCTGTGGCTGTGAATATCTAATGTCCAGCCGTTAAAGCGATAACGTTCCACATCAGATTGCTCTTTTGCTTCATTTTTTTCGCCCATTGTGCGTTGAAGTAAATTTCTAGCACGAATAGTTAATTCGCGTGGGTTAAACGGTTTAGTAATGTAATCATCAGCACCAATTTCTAACCCTAAAATTTTATCAATTTCGTTATCACGACCGGTTAAAAACATTAAAGGTAATTTACGGTTCTCTCGAATTTCACGAGCTAAAATTAAGCCGTTTTTACCCGGTAAGTTGATATCCATTAACACAAGATTGATTTCTTGAGCATTCAATACTGTGTGCATTTCTTCGCCGTTAGATGCTTGAAATACTTGATAACCTTCACCCTCAAAAATGCTTTTGAGCATATTCCTTGTGACTAATTCATCCTCAACAATTAAGATTTGTGGGATTTTCATTTTTTAACCTCTGATCTAATTTATAAATTCTGTTTATAACCTTTATGTTACAAATTATTTAAATTCTACTTATAAATTTCTAAATGGAAAGCATAAAAATGACAATTTGTTTAATTCAATCAAATTTTTAGCTATTTCTCTCTATTTTTCTCTATCATCAACACCTAAAATTAAGTAATTACCGTCAATATCGGCAAGGCTACGAAAACCGATGTTATAAATATGACAACCATATTTAGAATTTTTATTGTCGTAATGAAAATTATCGTGATGATGTCCGTGAAAAATCTTAGTTGCCCCTAATTTTTTAGCCAGTTGGTTAATTACTGCAAAACCTTGTGGGTGTGGCTTAGGTGCTTCGTGCGTAATTAAAATATCAGCTGTTTCGTTTTCTAATGCTTCAAAATCTGAAGGAAAAATAGAAGAACGGTGTCTTAGTGGCACTCCTCCTCGCCAAATTTTCTCTTGTGGAGTATATTGGCAAAAATGAATAGGGTCAAAAAACATAGGTCGATTCGGTGGCATCCAGATATGCCCTCGAAACACACCGCCAATCCCCGCAATTTTTACCCCTTGAATTTCCACTACTTTGCCGTGAATATTGCGTTCTTTCCAATGGCTATTCCAAACAGAATCAAAGGCTGCAACGGTTTTACTGTCGTGATTACCGTGAATAAACCAAATATCGCAATGTTGGGAAAGTTTATCTAATTCATCGGGAGTCGTGAGTTGGAGATCACCTAGAATAACTAGAGACACTTCCTCTGTTTGTTGTTGTAAAACAGGGTAAAGATGCTCGTAGCTACCGTGCGGATCGCCTGCAAAAAGTATCATCTTGTATTCCGTTACTCTGAATCGTTAAGGTTATATTGTTTAAATTGTAGTGGGATTGGTTCTTCATTTAAGATTGCTTCAACAACCTCTTTTGCCTGATTATATCTATCTAAATAACTTGGCGATTCAATTTCAATATAAGGAATACGGTATTTTTCCAGTAATTTTTTCAATAATTGTTGGAATTGTTGGCGTTGCTTTTTAGAACCCAAACTACGCAAACCGTCTGCAACCCATTTGGTATTATTTGACAGTAAAATCGTTACATCAAACGGATATTCACGAATCATTGAATCTAAGAACGGATGGGCTTTTCCTTCATATTGAATACAAAATGCCTGTGTTGTAATGTAATCGGTATCAATAATTGCCACTTTGTGAGCGTGTTTCATCGCATAATCAACATAACGCTGATGCCCTAGCACCATCTGAGGATAGTCAGAATATTGCATTGCTTGCTCATTGCCACCTAGTTGCTCAAACACAAATTCACGCCCATATTCCCAAGCGGAAGTTGTATTAAACACGTTCGCTAATTTGCTGACCAATACTGATTTACCACTGCTTTCACCACCTAAAATCGCAATGGTTTTAACAAAGAACGGACGAACTTCTTTCGGAATAAAACGCCAATAGTGGAACGGATTATTACGAATTTGTGTGGCGGAAACATTAAACGATTCACGAGCAGGATCAACCAACTGAACCTCTAAACCCAAATATTTTTCGTATGGCTCTTTGTCTTGAACTTCGCTACTAAATACAATAGTCGGATTAATATTTTTTTCCGCAAATAATTCTTTAACGCGAGCAGACCAACCTTCCCAACCGTTTGGATAACTTGGGATACCGTCTTCGACTAAATGATGAATAAAGATCTGTTTTTGCTGATATTTGAAGATCTGCTGTACCCAACGCAAACGGTCTTCGTTAGTTGGCATACGTTTCATTTTACTTTGCTGGAAAAGGCGTAAATCACGTTCGGAATCGGTACAAACGATAACGTGTAATACATCCACTTTACTGAATGCTTCATAGATCATATTAATATGACCTGTATGAATAGGGTAAAATTTACCAAAAATGACACCGGCACGCTGGTTGCTATCTTCGACAATTTCTAAAACCGAATGCAATGCTTTTAGTTTATTTGCACTCGGATTTTTAATTTTACCGCTCACTAGCTGATTAAAATAGGCTCGCGTTACACCGGCTTGTTCACAAATATCATTGACTTTAAGTTTAAGTTGTTTACGTTTTTGTTGAAGATAAGCAAAATTTGCCATAGTTATTCCCCCGATTTTTGGTTGCCATCATATAGCAAAATGTAGCATTTGAATATCTTTTTATACGAAAAAAGCTATGTTGATGTGATATTCGTGCATTAATTGATAACACATAGGATTTTTTTTCCTTTTTTGTTGATTTCTCGCTATAATCACAGCAATTTTTACTCATAAAACGGTTTATATTTTTATGCAGCTCATTCGAGGTTTTCACAATTTAGATAAATATAGTGCTTTAAACAAAGGCTGTGTTCTTTCTATTGGAAATTTCGATGGCGTACATATCGGACACCAAAACATTTTAAGTCGTTTGTGTGATAAAGCCTTAGACTTAGATTTACCTTCGGTGGTAATGCTATTTGAACCTCAGCCTCGCGAATTTTTTGCAAAAAAAAGTGGAAATTTGACCGCTTGCACACCGCCTGCAAGGTTAATGCGATTGCGTGATAAGCTGAAATATTTAGCCGAAGCCGGAGTGGATTTCGTGTTGTGCGTTCGTTTTAGTGAAAAGTTCGCTCAAATTTCCGCAGACGATTTTATCAGCGATTTATTAGCAAAACGGCTCAAAGTTCGTTATTTAAGCGTAGGGGACGATTTCCGTTTCGGTGCGCAACGTGCTGGCAATTTTGACACCTTACGCAATGCAGGGCTGAAATACCGTTTCGCGGTGGAAGAAAGCCATACTCACAGCCTAAATGAAGAGCGAATTAGTAGCTCATTAGTGAGAGAGGCTTTGCAAAATAACGATTTAGCCTTAGCCGAAACATTATTAGGTAAGCCTTACTCAATTCACGGGCGTGTTGCTCATGGCAATAAGCTCGGTAGAACCATTGGTTTCCCAACCGCCAATATTATGCTCAACCGTTTAGTTACACCTATTCAAGGTGTATTTGCGGTGAAAGTAAACACGAAACAAGGCAGCTACAACGGCATAGCAAATGTGGGGAATCGCCCAACCATTAACGGTACAAAGCCGTTATTAGAAGTGCATATTTTTGATTTTAATGCCTCCATTTACGGCGAAGCGATTGAGGTCGTCTTTCTGCAAAAAATTCGTAATGAAACAAAGTTTGAGAGTTTTGATGCGTTAAAATTACAAATTGAAAAAGATCGCCTACAAGCGGTTGAATTTTTTGAGAAATTTGCAAAGTAATTATGCAATTTAGCTTATTTCATTTGGAAGAAATATCGTAGGGGCGAATTGCAATTCGCTCCACAATAATTTCGTAATATTAAATATGTTGGAATAAAAAATGACAGTTGATTACAAAAACACCCTAAACCTGCCTGAAACAGGCTTTCCGATGCGTGGTGATTTAGCCAAGCGTGAACCGGATATGTTGAAAAATTGGTATGACAAAAACTTATACCAAAAAGTGCGTGAAGCAAGAAAAGGTAGTAAAACCTTTATTCTGCACGATGGTCCTCCGTATGCAAATGGTAATATCCATTTGGGGCACGCTGTAAATCATATTCTTAAAGATATTATCAACAAATCAAAAACTGCAATGGGGTTTGATACGCCTTATGTGCCGGGTTGGGACTGCCACGGTTTGCCGATTGAGTTAAAAGTAGAAGGCATTGTCGGTAAGCCGAATGAAAAAATTTCAGCGGCTGAGTTCCGCCAAGCCTGCCGTAATTATGCGAAAGAGCAAGTAGATGGTCAGAAAGCGGACTTTATGCGTTTAGGTATTCTAGGCGATTGGGACAATCCCTATTTGACAATGAATTTTGATACTGAAGCTCATATTATCCGGACTTTAGGTAAAGTGATTGCCAACGGTCATTTATATAAAGGTTCAAAACCGGTTCACTGGTGTTTAGATTGTGGCTCTTCTCTAGCAGAAGCAGAAGTAGAATATGAAGATAAAGTTTCGCCATCAATCTATGTGCGTTTTAATGCGGTAGATGAGGCGGAAGTGGCGGCTAAATTTAACGCACAAGGGCAAGGTAAATTATCAGCGGTAATTTGGACTACAACCCCTTGGACGATTCCATCTAACCGTGCGATTGCGATTAACCCTGAACTTGAATATTCCTTAGTGCAATTAGCGGATGAGCGTGTGGTACTAGCGGTCGATTTAGTTGAAGATGTTGCAAAAGCTGTTGGCGTTGAATCATTTGAAGTTTTAGGCAAAACCAAAGGCGAAAACCTAGAATTATTACGCTTTAATCATCCATTCTATGATTATAGCGTGCCGTTTATTTTTGGCGACCACGTTACCACAGACGGTGGTACAGGTTTGGTTCACACTGCTCCTGACCACGGTGCGGACGACTTTGTGGTGGCTCGTAAATATAAAATTGAAATGGCAGGCTTAATTTCCAATGACGGTAAATTCAAAGCGGATACGCCATTCTTTGCCGGCTTAGGCGTATTTGAGTCGAACGAAAAAGTAGTGGAAAAACTGCAAGAAGTGGGAGCATTGCTGAAATTATCCCGCATCAAGCACAGCTACCCACACTGTTGGCGACACAAAACCCCGATTATTTTCCGTGCTACTCCACAATGGTTTATTGGAATGGAAACTCAAGGTTTACGCCAACAAGCATTAGGCGAAATCAAATCTGTACGTTGGATCCCATCTTGGGGTGAGGCACGAATTGATACGATGGTTGCAAACCGCCCTGACTGGTGTATCTCACGTCAGCGTACTTGGGGCGTGCCGATGGCAATGTTCGTTCACAACGAAACAGAAGAATTGCACCCACGCACTTTAGAATTGATTGAAGAAGTGGCTAAACGTGTTGAAGAAAAAGGGATTCAAGCTTGGTGGGATTTAGACCCTGCGGAGCTGCTTGGCGAAGAGGCGAAAGAGTACCGCAAAGTGCCGGATACCTTAGACGTGTGGTTCGACTCAGGATCAACCTACGCCTCAGTAGTGGAGCAACGCCCTGAATTTAACGGCAATTCAGCGGATATGTATTTGGAAGGTTCAGACCAACATCGTGGCTGGTTTATGTCTTCATTAATGCTTTCGACTGCTACCAACGGCAAAGCCCCTTACAAACAGGTTTTAACCCACGGCTTTACCGTTGATGAAAAAGGCAGAAAAATGTCTAAATCGCTTGGTAATGTGATTGTACCAAGCGAAGTTTGGAACAAAAACGGTGCGGATATTCTGCGTTTATGGGTTGCCTCAACTGACTACACCGGCGAAATTGCGGTATCGCACAACATCTTAAACAGTGCGGGCGAATCCTATCGCCGTATCCGTAACACCGCACGTTTCCTATTGGCAAACTTAAACGGTTTCGATCCAAAACGTGATTTGGTTAAACCGGAAGAGATGATCGCACTTGATCGCTGGGCGGTAAGCTGTGCCTTAGATGCCCAAAATGAGATCAAAGAGGCGTACGACAACTACCAATTCCACACGGTGGTACAACGCTTAATGCGTTTCTGCTCGATTGAAATGGGCTCATTCTACCTCGACATCATCAAAGACCGCCAATATACCACCAAAGCGGACAGCCTTGCCCGCCGTAGTTGCCAAACAGCGTTATGGCACATTGCAGAAGCTCTTGTGCGTTGGATTGCACCAATTTTATCTTTCACAGCAGATGAAATTTGGGGCTATTTACCACAAGTTGAAGGCAGAAGTGAATTTGTGTTCACTGAAGAGTTTTACGGCAGCTTGTTTGCCCTAACTGAGCAAGATAAATTAGATGATGCTTACTGGCAACAAATTTTAAAAGTGCGTGCTGAAGTAAACCGTGTGTTAGAGCAAGCTCGTAAAGACAAAATTATTGGTGCAGGTTTAGAAGCGAAAGTTACGGTGTACGCGAATGATGATATTCTTCCATTATTAGAGCAACTTGGTAATGAATTACGTTTTGTATTAATTACTTCACAAGCAATTGTAAAACCACTCGCTGAAGCTGATATTG
>NZ_JBXGGI010000122.1:0-3099 GCF_056854775.1 Mannheimia sp. | reverse complement strand
GACGGTTTTCGCCATACTTTACCGTGTTTAGCAATTAATTTATCTGCTTGAGTTGGTCCCCAAGTGCCTGCTTCATATTCGTAAACACGTCCACGATTCGCTTTGTAATCCAAAATCGGTTGAACAAATTTCCAACAAGCGTGCACCGCATCGGTACGGGCAAATAAGGTCGCATCGCCTTTTAACGCATCTAATAATAAACGCTCGTAAGCAGTTAAGAGGCTTGATGTTGAACTTAAATCCGAATAGCGGAAATCCATTGAAACCTCTTTCGCCTCAAAGCCGGCACCCGGTTTTTTCAAGCCAAAACGCATTGAAATGCCTTCGTCCGGCTGAACACGGATAATCAATTTATTTTCCGGTGCATTTTGGCTGAATACAGGGTGTGGCGTAGTTTTAAAGTGGATCACAATTTCCGTTACACGAGTCGGCAAACGTTTACCAGTACGCACATAGAAAGGCACGCCCGCCCAACGCCAGTTGTCGATTTCACATTTTACTGCCATAAAAGTTTCGGTGTTGGAATCTGCCGGTACGCCTTTTTCTTCTAGGTAGCCGACCACTTCCTCTCCATCCACCGTGCCTCTAGCGTATTGTCCTAAAATCACATCATTCTTCACGTCTTCTTCTGACAACGGGTGCAAGCAATGCAACACTTTCGCTACTTCATCACGCATTGAGTTAGCGTTGATAATTGCCGGCGGCTCCATTGCCACCATTGCTAATACTTGCAATAAGTGGTTTTGGAACATATCACGCATTGCACCGGAATCATCATAGTAACCGCCTCGATCTTCCACGCCGATAGATTCCGCTCCTGTGATTTCCACATAATCAATAAAATTACGGTTCCAAAGCGGTTCAAATAAGCCGTTAGAGAAACGTAAAACCAATAAGTTTTGGACGGTTTCTTTGCCTAAATAGTGGTCGATACGGTAGATTTGATGCTCTTCAAAACATTTGTGGATTTGAACGTCTAATTTTTTAGCGGTTTCAATATCGTAGCCGAACGGTTTTTCGACGATGATACGTTTCCAGCCGAACTCTTCGGTGGTTAAGCCGTGAGCGGCTAGACATTCAGGGATCACGCCATATAAACTTGGCGGAGTGGAGAGGTAATAAAGCGTATTGCCACCGGTTTGATATTTATCGTGTAATTCATCAAGACGTGGTAATAATTTAATATAATCGACCGCATCAGAAGTGTTAATTGCTTGATAATAAAGATGTTCGCAAAATTCATCTAATTTTGGACCGCTTGCTTTCTCAAATTTGACTAATGCATCACGCATTTTTTGGCGGAAAGATTCATCACTTAATTCAGAACGGGCAACACCTAATACCGAGAAATGTTCGCCGAGTCTGCCGATTTTATATAAATTGTAAAGGGCGGGAATTAATTTACGAAAAGTTAAATCACCTGAGGCACCAAAAATGACGATACAACTATTTTCAGCATTCATCTTTTATTTATCCTGTATTTGTTAAAATATTGTTTATATTGCAAGATTATCATAAAAATTGTTAATGGGAATACCCTATTTGAATAAAAATATTTTATCCCAATTTAGTAAGCTGTTTTTTACCATCACAAAGTAAGGGTTAATAAAAGTTTCACGCTGATTATAGGTTAATGGAGCAAAATTAAAATCGAAAACAGATCCGCCCACTTCATTGAGTAACACTTCTGCAACAGCGGTATCCCACTCGCCTGTATCGCCAAAACGGATGTAACAATCTGCCTGACCTTCCGCCACTAAACCTGCTTTTAAACTGCTTGAACCATATTGTAAGAACTGAGCCTCACGTCCTCCCATTGCTTGCAATACTTTATCTGCGTGGATTTGGCTACCAACGGCAATCACTAACGGTTTTTCAGCTTGTTGTTCTGCCTTTACAAGCGGTCGAATTTTGTCCTGTTCTTGCAAAAATGCACCGCTTGCTTCCATCGCAAAATAGAGTTTATCTACGATTGGTGCATAAATTACGCCTAAAACGGGCTGATTTTTCTCGCCTCTTTTCTGTACTAAACCAATCACTATCGAAAACTGATCGGTACGATTAATAAACTGTTGTGTACCGTCTAACGGATCAATAATCCAATATTCTTGCCATTGATTACGTTCAGACAAAGGGATATTACAACTCTCCTCCGACAAAACAGGCACATCAGGCGTAAGTTGTTGTAAACGAGTAGTTAAAAATTGGCTGATAAACAAATCCGCCTCTGTAACAGGCGTATCATCTGCCTTAATTTTAACCTCTACCGAACGTGCATAAAATTGCTTTAAATGCTCGCCAGCTTCTTTCGCAAGAGCGATAATATTATCTAGTAATTGTTGATTTAATTTTTGCATACTTTACCTCCTCAAGATCTATTTTTTTATTTATTTTTCTCTTTCAAATAGTCTCTTAACATAAATAAGGCGGATAAATTCCGTGATTCTGCAAAACTCGGTTCTGCCAATAACTCATCTATTTTATCCAGCGGATAACGCACAATTTCCAACGGTTCAGGCTCGTCTCCCTCTAATTTGGAAGGGTAAAGATCTTCCGCCACAAAAACGTGCATTAAACCATACATATGGCTTGGCGAACTATAAAGCGAACGCAGAAAATCTAACTTTTTCGCCCCGAAACCAATTTCTTCCTGTAATTCTCGATTGGCACTTTCAATCGGCTCTTCGCCGGCATCAACAATGCCTTTAGGGAAACTTAACTCATAACGCTCAGAACCAACGGCATACTCTTTAATCATAATCAGTTCATTATGCTGAATAGGCATTACCAGCACCGCAGAACGGCGTTGTGGCGTTAGGCGTTCGTAAACTCGCTCTTCACCGTTGGAAAACCGCAAATCGACCGATTGCACCTCAAAAATGCGAGTTTTAGCAAGAGTTTCAATCTTTAGAATGTCAGGAAGCTGTTTTTTCATTTTATATTACCTTTTTAGAGTTATTTTAGTTGAAAAAATACATTTTCGCTCTAATATTTCAACTATTCTTTTGATTTTAAGGCAGAAAATGAAAAATAAACACGAAAAAGCAGACAATGATAACGAAGTCCGCCTAGATAAGTGGCTTTGGGCGGCTCGTTTCT